>NZ_JAEKEC010000001.1:4232500-4447500 GCF_016651305.1 Pseudomonas sp. TH06
GAGCGCCGCGCTCATCGTATTCCACCGGCACCTGGCTGAAGGCGCGGATCAGTTCCCTGAGCAGATCGCTGACGCCGAGCACATGACAACGCTCGATCTCCCGCGAGGCGACACTGCAATCGATATACAGGCTGCGCATCTCGGTGTGCGGTGAACTGAACACCCGATGCGGTACGCCTGCCGGAATCCACACCGCACGCTCCGGCGGCGCGACGAAACGTCCGGCGCTGGTTTGCACTTCAAGTACGCCTTGAATCGCATAGGACAATTGCACCCACGGATGGCTGTGACGCCGGGTCAGTGCGCGATTGGGCAGCGATTCGGTGCGTCCGTACAGAGGACGCGGCAGGCTGGGCAGCCCGGGAATGCTGCGTCGAACGCTTTTGTCCTGTCCTTTAGGCGGCATCTGGCGGCTCTTCGGCGTTAGTCGGTAATTGCCTGTCACGTTAAAGTCGCTGGCACGCCCTGGCAACCCCGGATGAACAGATCATGACGCGCCCAAGATTCCTTCCCGATAATTTCACCCTGACGCTGATCGGCGTTGTGCTGCTGGCAAGCTTTCTGCCGGCCAGCGGTCAGGTCGCGGTGGGCTTTGGCTGGCTGACCAACATCGCCATCGCGCTGCTGTTTTTCCTGCATGGCGCCAAGCTTTCCCGCGAGTCGATCATCGCCGGTGCCGGCCACTGGCGCCTGCATCTGCTGGTGTTCGGCCTGACCTTCGTGCTGTTCCCGCTGCTGGGACTGGCGCTGAAACCGCTGCTGTCGCCGCTGATCGGCGAAAAGCTGTACATGGGCATGCTTTACCTGTGCGCATTGCCCGCCACCGTGCAGTCGGCGATTGCCTTCACCTCGCTGGCGCGGGGCAATATTCCGGCGGCGATTTGCAGCGCAGCCGCGTCCAGTCTGTTCGGGATTTTCCTCACGCCGCTGCTGGTGACGTTGCTGCTCAACGTGCATGGTGACGGCGGCTCGACTCTCGATGCGATCCTGAAAATCAGCGTGCAACTGCTGCTGCCATTTATTGCCGGGCAAATCGCCCGGCGCTGGATCGGCGCGTGGGTAGGGCGCAACAAGAACTGGCTGAAGTTTGTCGATCAGGGCTCGATTCTGCTGGTGGTCTACGGCGCGTTCAGCGAAGCGGTCAACGAAGGCATCTGGCATCAGATTCCGCTGTTCGAGCTGCTCGGGCTGGTGGTGGTCTGCTGCATCTTGCTGGTGCTGGTGTTGCTGGCATCGACGCTGTTGGGCAAAGCGTTCGGCTTCAGCCAGGAAGACCGCATCACCATATTGTTCTGCGGCTCGAAAAAGAGCCTGGCGACTGGTGTGCCGATGGCGCAGGTGTTGTTCGCCGGCAGCACCATTGGTGTGTTGATCCTGCCGTTGATGCTGTTCCATCAGATTCAACTGATGGTCTGCGCGGTGCTTGCGCAGCGCTATGCGAAACGTCCGGAGTCGGTGCCTGAGTTGATGGCACAAGTCGATCCGTAACGCTAACCTGTTGGAACTGCGGCAGGCTGCTCAAGGTTTGTGAGGTGTCGGGTTTATGCATCCGTTTTCGATTCAACATATTGATCACATCGTGCTGCGCGTCGCCGACCTGCAGCGCAGCATCGACTTTTACGCCAAGGTGTTCGGCGCCGACGTGGTCAAGCGCAATGATCCGCTGGGTCTGGTGCATTTACGCGCCGGGTCGTCGCTGATCGATCTCGTCGACCTGGCGGGTGAGCTTGGTCGCAAGGGCGGCGGGGCGGCCGGTGCCGAGCGACGCAATGTCGATCACTTCTGTCTGCGCATCGAACCTTTCGACGAAGCGGCGCTGACCGCGCACTTGCAGTCCCACGGCCTCAGCGTCGAAAAAGCCGCCACCCGCTTCGGTGCCGAGGGCAACGGCCTGTCGCTGTACTGCTTCGATCCGGACGGCAATCAGGTCGAACTCAAAGGCCCGTCCGCGGCTTAGGCCCGTTTCGCCATTAACAGCACCGAAGCCGCCGCCGACAACAATCCCGCGCAGCAACGATTGAACAGGCGTTTGCCGCGCGGTTCGGCGAACCAGCGGCGCATGTGCAGGCCCATCCACGCGTAAGCGCTGAGGTATGGGTTGCGGGTCGCTGCATGAAAATGCACTTGAATGGCTTGGGTATCAAGACGGCCTTGGACCTAGCGAAAGCAGACGCCTGGTCACTGCGAAAAAACTTCTGTGTGGTAATCGAGAAAACTGCCCGTGAGCTTGCCGGTACGTCGTGCTTAGAGCTGGACGAACCGAACCCACCAAAGCAGGAGATCTGCTGCAGCCGGATGTTCGGCAAGCGGTTGAAGAAGCTGCCACCGATTAAGGAGGCCGTGGCAACCTACATGATGCGAGCCTCAGAAAAACTCCGAACGCAGAAGTCACTGTGCAAGAAAATCCGAGTCAGTATCCGCACCGGAATGTTCAACCCCGAAGAGGCGAAATACGCGAATTGTGTTGTAGTTGATCTGCCATACCCAACGGATGACGTTCGGCTACTGACGACGGCGGCTGTCGATGCGCTTGATCGCGTTTTCCGTTTTGGTTTTAGTTACAGCAAAGCAGAGTAATGCTGTTGGATCTGTGCCAGCAGGGGGAATGTACGGACGATCTGTCTGCCAGCGCTCACCCAACTCAGGCGACTAAGGTCATGTCAGTGCTAGACGAGATCAATAGCCGATGGGGTAGGGGGACATTGCGTGCGGCCATTGTACCTAGGGCGCCGGACTGGGGGATGTGCAGGGAAATGATGAGTCAGAGTGATACCACGCGGATCGACCATCTATGGCAGGTGAACTGTAAGTGACGTGCATTCATTTAAAGATCGTGATCGAAACGCCTAATGAATAAGCAAATCTGCGTAGATATCATGCAATTGATATCGTGTGAGCTAGTTGAGTGATTTTTGATTTGAAGGTCTCGCAAGATTTTTCAAATGACGATTGCAGATTTTCGAACTCTAAAGTTGATAGGCCGTTTTTTCTGGGGTCAGAAAAGAATGGGACTATTGATTTTCTTGCCGCTTCGACGATTGCGTACTCTTTTTCAAGGGAAGGGAAGTGGATCATCATTATTATTTTGTATTTCTGAGCCTCGCCTGGAGCCAGAAGGTCGAGCTCCTTTATCAGTTCGTGTATTTGGTCAAAGTGGAGTTGTTTTCTATAAGATTGCAAGTGAAATAGATATATGTTGGAGAAGGTTAGCTGCCACTTTTCAAATAAATAAACTAGCTCTTCTAGTTTGGCGATTTTTAATTCTTTGTTTTTTTGTTTGTTTTGATGGTCAATATTAAGTTTTGCAACTTTTAGATTGAAAATACTTGTTACTATGACTGCTGCGATGGCTGCTGTGGCAGTGATTAAGCCAGTAAGTAGAGGGGCTATTTCTTTTATATCTGTAATTTGCATTTTTTCACACGTTGATTTTCGTTTAAGGGAGCGTAAGGCTGGAATCAGGAAATGCGGGCTTTTCCTCAGGCACGTGGGCGTTCTCCATCGCTTGGGTTGGTTGGTTGTGGTTGTATTGATTTTTTGTTTGTGAGAAGGATGCTTGCAATGTACCAAATAAGTGAGGCTAAAAGAGAGGCTACCAAGCCAAGCCCAAACCCAATCAAGCGTTCACGCCAAATACCTGAAGTTGTTCGCTCTTCTTGAGCTCTAAAAAAAGCTTCTACCACGGCTTTGTTTGAGTCGACAAGGGGTTGGAGCATCGCTTTTTCCGATTTTAATTTTGCGATTGTATCTTCGGTCTCGCGCAAAGCGGTTTGTTGGTTTTTTACGAATGAGAGAAGTTGTTTGAGGTTGGTTTCTGTGTTGCTTAATTGCTCGATCTGTAATTGGTAGTCGTTGTTCTGGAGTCTTTTAAGTTCTCTGTTTTCTCGGTCTAATTGATCGATGAAGGAAACTGCTATTGTTAAAATTGCTGAAATTATTGAAGTTACTACGGCTGTGATGTAAGGATTTGTATTAAAGGCTTTTACCCAGATTTTTGCTAATAGTTTAAGTGGTGAAGTCGGCATGTGTGTAGTCCATTTTCCACAGGTGAAGGCTTTCGCAAGTGTCTATGTCGCCTTAGTCTGGTGTGGACAGTAGCAAGTGGCCACGTTTATGGCAAATGCTAGCCGTGTTGCAATGTTGGGATGTGAGTGTAAAAATCCCGTTGCGGGGTTGAATATCTTTTATAGTTAGTGAGCTATGCTTTCGTCGCGAACGGAGTTTTGGTTGGGTATTCGGCTTTTGATAAGGCCTCGCACTCTACGCGGGGCCTTTTTACGTCATTGGCGTTCCTCGAAGACTGGCAGACTCCCAAACGTGCTTTAAAGTATTTCCAGTACGGACGGCCTTTGTACCGGCTCGCCTTCCATCCCGAGGATGTAGCAGGCTGCAGGCTGTGCTTGGATGTGGTCGTAGCCGGGGACCACGGCCAGCACCTTCCAGCCCTCCCTCAATAATTGGTTTACCTGCGCGACGTTTATTTCTTCGCGCACTATGATTGCATCCGATAGTTGCATGTTGACTCCTTGATGGCACCTGCTAAAAGAATGAGCGTAGCGCATCCATGGAGGTGGGTAGGGGATGTTGTCAGTGCATCATCGGTAGATAAGCAGATTTACAATATATATTTGCCATCGTTAGGATTACCCGCTGCGACGAGGAACTCCTGCCGGGCCAATGCGAAGAAGCCGACTGCCGCCCCCGTTTTCAATTGTTCAGCCTCAGGATTGGCCCGCCACAATTGCCAGGCCAGGTACAACAGATACGCCGCGCCAATGATCTTGATCGCATGGAACAGCCATTCCGAGGTTTGCAGCACCACCGACAACCCGGCGCCGGCGAGGGCGATCATCCCGGCGAACGCCAGAATCCGCCCGATCCCCGCCGAGCAGGCGCGACGAAAGCCATAGCGGGTCGCATTGCTGACCGATAGCAGGTTGTTGGGGCCGGGGGCCATGTTCAGGGCGAAACAGGCCGGAAGAAACAACGTAAGCGTGGCGAGATCCATGGTGCGGGCTCCGGTGACGGGAAGCGCATTTTTATCACAGCCTCACGCTGGCCTGACCCATACAGTCATGGGGTGCTGTCGCGGTACAGCAGCTGGCAGCGTTGGTCTTCGGGTAGAACTTTCCGCATGCAAGACGACTCTGTATGGGGCAGAGGGGTTGGTCTGGGCGAATAAAGCTATCTATCCGGTCAACAAGGGCGTATGCCCTATAAGATCCGCCCTTGTGTTGCGAACCCCGCATGGCCCCAGGCGGCCCCACCAAGAGCGATATACATGCAAGCAAAGGCCCGTGAAGTTTATGTGCCACCAGTGCTGCAAGACCTGCGAGCCGGCACCGCCGAGCTGCACATTGCGCTGGAAAAACGCCTTCCATTTTTTTCCGATACCCTCGATACAAACGCCTTCCTGCGCCTGATGCAAGCCTATTACGGCTTCTATCTGCCGCTGGAAAACGCCTTGCAGCGCAGTGGTGCAGTCCCCGACGATTTCGACCTGACGCCACGCCTCAAGAGTCAAACCCTGCGCAGCGACCTGCAAGCGCTGGGCGTTACCCCGCCAATCCTGGAAAATCTGCCGATCTGCGCGCAACTGCCGTTGATTGATTCGAGCGCTGCCTGCCTGGGCGTGCTGTACGTGCTCGAAGGCGCAACCCTCGGCGGGCAGATTCTGCGCCGGGAAATCTCCGCACGGCTTGGCCTGGAAGCCGACAACGGCGCGGCGTTTCTCGACATCTACGGCGCAGCCACCGGTCGCCGCTGGCGAGATTTCATCGAATACCTGGGCAGTCGCCCGATGGCCGCCGCCGAGCGCGAAGCCGTCGTGCACGCCGCCCAAACCACATTCAGCTGTTTCGAGCACTGGCTCGAACGCCGGGAGGTACTGGCATGACCCCGCAAGACAAAGAAGCGTTTGAAGAACTGCTGGCCAACTGTGCCGACGAGCCGATCCGTTTTCCCGGCGCGATCCAGCCGCACGGCTTGTTATTGACCCTGAGCGAGCCTGCCCTTGAGATCATTCAGGTCAGCGCCAATGTCGACACCTTGCTGGGCCAGGCTCCGCAAACGCTGATCGGCCAACCGCTGCAAAGCCTGCTCGGCGATGTGCATACCGGCCAGGTCCGTGAGGCCTTGCAGCAACCGGCCTTTTTCGATGCGCCGCCGCTGCATTTCCATCTCAACGGCACCGCGTTCGAAGGCTTGCTGCACCGGCACCAGGGTGTCCTGATTCTGGAACTGGAAATCCACGTCGAGAACTTCCAGCCGCGTAACGTCGCCGGCAACCAGACGAATCTGGGGCGGATGCTCCAGCGTCTGCAAGCGGCCAAGTCGCTGCAGGCGCTGTACGACATCAGCGTCAAGGAAATCCAGGCCATGACCGGTTACGACCGGGTACTGATCTATCGGTTCGAGGAGGAGGGCCACGGTCAGGTCATCGCCGAAGCGTCTGACCCGTCGATGGAAGTGTTCAATGGCTTGTTCTTCCCGGCCTCGGACATTCCCGAGCAGGCGCGCGAGTTGTACCGCACCAATTGGCTGCGGATCATCCCCAACGCCGACTACCAACCGGTGCCGCTGGTGCCGAAGCTGCGTCCGGACACGCAAACGCCGCTGGACCTGAGCTTCGCAACCCTGCGCAGCGTGTCGCCGATCCACTGTCAGTACATGAAGAACATGGGCGTGTTGTCGTCGATGAGCATTTCCCTGCTCAAGGGCGACAAGCTCTGGGGCCTGATCAGTTGCGGCAACCGTCAGCCGCTGCATGTACCGCATGAACTGCGCACCGCCTGCCAGACCATCGGCCAGGTGCTGTCGCTGCAGATCAGCGCGATGGAGGCGCTGGAAGTCAGTCGTCAGCGCGAGGAAAAAGTCGAGGCACTGGCGCTGCTCAATCAGGCGATGATCGATTCGCCGCAGAATGTTTTCGATGGTTTGGCCAATCAGCCGCAAGTGCTCATGGCGCTGGCCAATGCCGGCGGTATCGCGATCATCGAAGACAAGCAGTTGCACCGTTACGGCAACTGCCCGGAACCGGATGAAATCCGTGCATTGCACAAGTGGTTGCAGGAAAGCGGCGAGCCGGTTTTCGCCAGTCACCACTTGGCCAGTGTATTTCCACCGGCCGCGCAGTATCAGCAAGTGGCCAGCGGTGTGCTTGCCATGAGCCTGCCGAAACCGGTGGACAATGGCGTGCTGTGGTTCCGTCCGGAAGTGAAGGAAAACATCAACTGGAGCGGTGATCCACGCAAGCCGCTCGATCTGGAAAACTCCGATGCCGGGCTGCGTCTGCGGCCGCGCACCTCGTTCGAAATCTGGAAAGTCGAGATGGCCGGGATTTCCACCAAGTGGAGCCATGGCGACTTGTTCGCGGCCAATGACTTGCGCCGCTCGGCGTTGGAAAACGACCTCGCGCGTCAGGTGCGTCGAGAGCAGGAAGCGGTGCGCGCCCGTGACGAACTGGTCGCCGTGGTTTCCCACGACCTGCGCAATCCGATGACGGTCATTTCAATGCTCTGCGGCATGATGCAGAAGGCCTTCAGCTCCGATGGTCCGCACACCTCGCGGCGAATCTCCACAGCCATCGACACCATGCAACAGGCTGCCGGGCGTATGAATACGCTGCTGGAAGACCTCCTCGATACCTCGAAAATCGACGCCGGACGCTACAGCATCACGCCGCAGAAGCTCGACGTCAGCCAGATGTTCGAGGAGGCGCAGGCGCTGCTCGCACCACTGGCGGTGGACAAGGACATCAGCATTTCCTTCGCGGCTGACCCGGATCTGCGTATCCATGCCGACCCGGAGCGGCTGTTTCAGGTGCTGTCGAATCTGGTCGGCAACGCCATCAAGTTCACCCCGCGCCTGGGCACGGTCGGCGTGTCAGCCCAGCGCGTCGGCAACGAAATTGTCTTCACCGTGCGTGATAGCGGTGAAGGCATTTCCAGGGAGCACCTGCCGCATGTGTTCGACCGTTACTGGACGATGAAGGAAGGCAACCCGACTGGCACTGGCCTTGGCCTGTACATCACCCAAGGCATCGTTGAGGCCCATGGCGGACATATCGTCGCCGAAAGCGAGCCGGGGCAGGGCAGCGAATTCCGCTTCACCGTGCCGCGACTGGACTGATCCTCAGTCTGCGCACCCTCAAGGGCGGGAGTGGGTTTGCTGACGAAGAGGGGGCACCTCCCAAAGTGGATTATCTGTGAAGGGGGAATTGGGTTTGCCCCCCAAACAGGTGGGGTGGCTGCAAGGGGAAATGACAAGATCGCTGCCTTTTTTGCCTCTGACCTTCCGTCAGAAAACACCGCCCACCTGTAATTTCTGACAGTAGTCAGTTCTTTCTCACCCCTGTGTAATGACGCATCTACCAATCAGGTTTTGCGTGCACGGGAGAATGATATGGATATTCAGTCAAAAGATTTAGCCGGTGCTTTTCAGCTGTTTCCGATGATCATTCCCGGATGGCGAGACTCTGTACTGCCGGCGGGTCTCGCCCATGGTGGCATCCCCCAGGCGATTTATCAGGCGCCTGACGGCCTGTTGATGGTCATTGATCCATTCTCGACGCTATCGTCTCCGATGGCTGCGTACGATTCAGTTGAGTTGTGGATCAACGGCAAACCGACGTCCGTAGTCAAAATCATCCAACCGGGAGAGGAAAGCCTGCGCATTGCGCTGCACTTGCCGCCTGGGTGGCTGGAGGATGGCATCAATCAGGCGTTTTACCGGGTGACACGCCCTGGAAGCAATTTCGAAGACTCCAGACCGGTCCTGGATTTGCTCTACCACAACCCGGCACCTGGCTATCCTGCGCCGGGTGGCATCACTGTTAGCCATCCAGCCAGTGTGGAACCGGCAGAAGCGGCAGCAGGGGTAGTGATCACCGCAACAGTCAGCTTCACACGACCCTATGACGAAGTCACTTTGACTGTCGGGACATGGAGGGGCACGTTCACTGTCACGGATGTGACCCAGTCGATCGCGTGGACACTGACAGCCGCCGATTTCCAGCAGATTGGCGACAACCCACTGACGCCCGTCAGTATCAGGGTGGTTGACCAATTGAGTAACCGTAATGCGTCGGTGACGACGTACATGAGCATCAACGCCAGCGAGTCTCAGGATACAGTGGCGTTTCTCAATGGTCCCTTTACCGTTGCTGGAGGAGGACAAGTGAGGGACATCCATCTGAGTCTGGCGAGGGCAGGGCAGCCCGTCTCGGGCGTCATTGCTGTGACACTGCCCGTCGGCACGGTATATGCCGACGGTGCAGAGGGGGCACGCGATTTCCCGACACGAGCGGACGGTACGCTGACAATCGAGGGTGTAAAAGGGGCGACTGTTTCCGGGGCGTATACCTTGACCGCTTCCAGCGGGAGGAGCACGGCAACCGAGATGTTGACCGTTACAGGGTACGGTCAATCAGACTGGATTTCCGTCGGGACGCAAATAAGAGATATCAACTTTAGTAGTGATGGACGGCACGTCTATGTTGCCCCGGTGAACGGCGACTCGATCGCGGTCATAGACACTGAAAAAAACATTGTCGAGCGCTACATTCCTGTCCAGGCGGGCGGCTGGGTTCACCATGTATTGAGCAAGAATGGTGGGCGGGCCTACGGTGGAAATGTGCCAGGAGACAGGCTGGAAATACTCGATATCGAGCGGTCATCCATCATCGCAACTTTTCCAGTGGGGCGGGCGCCCTTCAATGTGGCCTTGAGCCGCGATGAAACGATGGCGTTCGTCAGCAACCTGCATGCTGCCTCAGTTGACGTCATTGATCTTCAAAGTTTGCGAATCATTAAAAGGATTTCGGGTGTTGCGTACCCTTATCAATGTGTGGCGCATCCCGACGGTAAGTTTATGTACCTTTGTGCTACGGGTTCCAACTCCATCGCGGTTATCGATGTGCAAACTCTGGCGGTGGTCAGATCAATTCAGTTGAAAGCCCCCCCACTCAATCTTGCTATAACCCCGGATGGAAACAATATTTTCGTCAATATCAATGTCACTGGAAGTACCGATGAAATTTTGAAGCTCAATGCTTATACCGGGGCGGTGATTGCGGTAATACCCTTCAACGATTTGGCTCGCGCGGTAAGAGTTAATCATGCCGGTACGCAAGCCTTCTGCTGCCACCCTCATACGGATACCGTTTCTGTAATCGATGTGGCATCGGGCACCCTGGATCGAAGAGTCAGAACAGGTCGATATCCGCTCAGCATTGCAGTGAGTCCAGACGATTCGCTTGGTTATGTCTCCTGTCATCTCGATGGCACGGTTCGCCTTATTCCTCTGCAATCAACAGGGTTGATAAGCCGCGCAGGTGAGCAGGAGCCAGAGAGTTTTGAGCCTAAACCCTGGACGCCGGCGGAGGGGGACGATCCGTTTTTGGGCGGTAATCCTTCCTGGCTTTAAATCGGCCAGTGGGGTACTTGATTCGGGCCGATAGCCACAAGGCCCCAATATGCTCGTGTGCCACCGATAGATCTTGTTTGAACGCTCGTTGAGCATTCGTCTGATCGGTAGAGGCGACGTCTAATGCCCTACTGGCTGAGTAGCCTGGAGTTGTGCTCGCTGATTTGGTCAGCGGCGCATACAAGCTTGAAACTCGCCTTACTCGCGGGTGCATGAGACGGGGTAAGGCGTAATTTTCGAGGGCGATTTTCTTCAATACTGTGGATGAGGTGCTGGTTAGGGTGAGCACCTTGTTCCTCGTTTTGAAGAAGGTGTGCAATGAGTGTGATTGTTTCGATGGCGGCGTTTGCCCTGGCCGCGTCCATCACCCCCGGGCCGGTCAACATTGTGGCGCTGAGTTCCGGAGCGCAGTTCGGCTTTCGTGCCAGTCAGCGGCATGTCGCCGGGGCGACGCTGGGGTTTGTGTTGCTGTTGGTGCTGATGGGACTGGGATTGCATGAAGTGCTGAAACTATGGCCCTTCATGACGCGGGTGGTGCAACTGGCAGGGGTGGCATTTCTGCTGTTCATGGCCTGGAAACTCGCCAGCGATGACGGGCAACTGAACACCGGCGATTCGGCACGGGCGCCTTCGATGCTCTACGGCGCCGTGATGCAATGGCTCAACCCCAAAGCCTGGCTGGCCTGCGTGGCCGGGATGGGCGCATTTGTCGCCGATGGCGAGGCGCGGCTGGTATGGCAGTTTGCGGCGGTGTATCTGGTGATCTGCTACGTGTCGGTGGGTTGCTGGGTGTATGCCGGGACGTTCTTGCGCGGGTATCTGGGGAATCCCGCAGGGATGCGCTTGTTCAATCGGAGCATGGCGATGTTGTTGGCGTTGAGCGCAATCTACCTGTTGTTCAATTGACCTTGTGGGAGTGAGCCTGCTCGTGAAAGCGTTGATTCAGTCGGTACAGCCAATGACTGACATACAGCATTCGCGAGCAGGCTCGCTCCCACAGGGAATGTTTTTCTCAGCTCAGGATTCAGTCGCGATCGCTACCGGGCGTTGCCGCCGCAAGTTAGTTGAACGGCTGCTGAAAAGCGCCACCCTCAATGTGATAGACCTTCGGTTCGTCCGAAAAATAGTTCTCCAGGCCCAGCATGAAGACGCGATGATCTTCACTCGCTTCGAAGCCCGGCGTGTGATCCTCGAGCGATTGCCAGCGCACGATCAGATTGAACACCTCGGGCGACTCGATCCCCTGCGCGAGCAAGTGGCCGCCGTAACCCTTGGCGCGGCTGAGCAAGGGTTCTACCTTGGCAAATGCCTTCCGGAAAGCTTCAGTTTGCCCTTTGTGAACGGGTAGCAGTGCGATCTCGTAAATCATGGTGTTGTCCTCGAAGTGAGTTCAGCGATCGGCGAGCCGGGATGACGGCGCAACAGCAATCGCGATTTTCCCTTGAATCCCATTGTTGGGCGTTTCCAGCCGGGCATGGGCAAGCCCGATGTCGGCCAGCGAATACACTGCACCCACGTGGGGCCGTAATTGACCGCGGTCGATCAAAGCGCTGAGCTCATCGAGCTTGCCGCGGTTCTGCCGGGTGAATACGAAGTGATAGCTGGCATTTTTGCCCCAGGCTTGAATCAGATTCTGTGGCTGGGCAAGGTCCACGATGGAAACGACACGCCCCAGTTGGGCGAGCGCGTCGGGGCTGCGCGACAAGGTGTTGCCGCCGATGGTGTCGAACACCACGTCGACGCCGCGACCCTCGGTTTCCCGCAGAATCGCGTCAACGTAATCCTCCTTTTCGTAGTCGATCAGCACATCGGCGCCCATCTGCCGCGCGAACTCGGCATTGGCTTCACGCACGGTGGTGAAGACCTTCGCGCCGATGGCTTTTGCCAACTGGATCGCGACATGACCGACGCCGCCCGCACCGCCGTGCACCAGAATGCTTTCCCCGACCCTGAGTGCCGCCCGCACGACGAGCGCTTCCCACGCCGTTCCGCCAACCAGACTCAGGCTTGCCGCTTCAAGGTGGCTCAGCGTTGCAGGTTTTTTCCCGACAATACTTTCGGCCGCAACGTGGTATTCGGCGTAGCTGCCAGCCCCATCAAATATTTGCGGGGTGTACCAGACTTCGTCGCCCGGCGCGAAAGCCTTCACCCCGGGTCCGACGGCTTCAACGACGCCGGAGACGTCGTGACCGGTGATGGCGGGGAGGGGCACCAGGTCGGCATAGTCGCCACGACGCACCTGATAATCCAGCGGATTGATGGAGGTGGCGTGAACCCGGACCAGCACTTCCCCCGCTTGGGGAACGGGCGTGGGTACGTCGCAAAGTTTGAACGATTCCGCGCCGCCAAATGATGTAAGGACCATCGCTTTCATTGCATTTCCTCGTTTCGGTAAAAAGGGATATCGGGAATTCTCGATATCATGGGGCAAAAAATTACAGCTCGCTGCCGATGATCTCGGCCAGCGCACTGATCGCTGCTTCGTTGCGTTTGTAGTAAGTCCACTGTCCGATGCGCTTGACCTCTACCAGACCGGCGCGTTGCAGCGTCGCCAGATAATCAGACACCGTCGACTGCGAGAGCCCGACGCCTTCCTGAATACTGCTGACGCAAACGCCCACCGTGTGCACGTCACCTTCATCCTGAGGAGGAAAGTGCTTCTCGGGATCCTTCAAGCCTTTGAGGATCTCAAGGCGTGTACGGTTCGAGAGGGCTTTGAAGATTTCGAGTAATTCCATGCCGCGAAGATATCGAAATTTACCGATATGTCAATATTTCAATTTTGGGGTCATCAACCCATGAGGCTGTCATCTGACGCTGTGGGTTTCAGATGAAGTGTCAGCCGCGATACTGGCCCGGCGTTGCCGCCAGATGCTGTTTGAACGCTCGCTGAAAATGCGCCTGATCGGCAAATCCCGCTTCCAGCGCGACATCGGCGATCAACTGACCACTGCGCAAACGCCCACGGGCGAACTGGATGCGCTGGTTCACCAGAAACGCGTGCGGGGTCATGCCGTAATGCTGTTTGAACGCACGAATCAGGTACGACGGTGACAGCTGCGCCGCCAGACAAATGTCATCCAGGCTCAACAGATCCGTGCAATGTTCGCGGATGTAATCGGCGGCGCGTTCAAGCTTGAAATTCGGCTCGCGCAACGGATGCTCTGCCGGGTTCAGGCGCAATTGCAGATCGCTGAAAAACTCCACTGCCGCGCTTTGTTTGCGCAAGACATCCTGTTGCTCATCGACCAATACGTCGTAAAGCGCGATCAGGTCGCGAAACAATCCTGGGTCCTGCAGATGCGTGTCGGAAAACCGGCGAAACTCAAGCTCGACACTGAAGCCCAGTTGATGCTGCAAATCCGTCAGCCATGGCGTCTCGACGTACAGCATCAGGTACGACCACGGCTGATCGTTGATCGGATTGCACGCATGCACATCGCCCGGATTCATCAGCACCACGGTGCCCGCGGCGACTTCGAACTGCGATTGCTCGTGCACGTAGGTGCTGCGCCCGGCGGTGATCGCGCCAATCGAAAAATGCGCATGGGAATGCCGGGCGTAACACACCTCGCGACCATCGGCGATCGCCCGCGCCTCGATGAAGGGCAGGGCGTCGTCGCGCCAGAAGCGCGGGGCTTTTTCAGGGTTTTTCGCGGCAGCGTGTTTCATCAACGTCATTCCCGGCAGGCCAGCACCCGAGTGTATTAGCTCTGGCCGGCAAAGGCCCGCTCCAGTTCGGCGATATCGAGCTTTTTCATCTGGAACATGGCCTGCATCGCGCGCTGGGATTTACTGGTGTCCGGGTCCTGCATCATCTGCATGAACGCCACCGGCACGATCTGCCACGACACGCCGAACTTGTCCTTGAGCCAGCCGCATTGCTGCGCTTCGACGGGACCACCCTCGGACAGATTGCCCCAGAAGTGGTCAACCTCTTCCTGATTCCGGCAATTGACCTGAAACGAAATCGCCTCGCTGAATTTGAACATCGGCCCGCCATTGAGCCCGGTGAAGGTCTGGCCGTCGAGTTCGAAACTGACGGTCATCACCGCACCTTCCGGCTTGCCGTGAAATTCCTGGCCGACCTTGCTGTAGTGAGTCAGGCCGGTGATTTTCGAGTGGTCGAAGATCGCGCAGTAGAACTTCGCGGCGGCTTCGGCCTGATCGTCGAACCACAGGCACGGTGTGAGTTTTTGAAAGCGTTGCATGACAGTCATCCTCGGCAGGTTAGACACGCAGGATTAACAGCGTAGTCAGTCCTTGGTCGACTGGCGGTGCCGTAGATCGACAAAGTGGCGTGGGTCAGAAATCCCAGCGCGTGGTCAGTTGCAGGCTGCGCGGTTCGCCGTAGAACCCGGTGCCGAAGTTGCCGAGGCCGGTGTAGTAGGTTTTGTCGAACAGGTTCTTGATGTTGAGCGTGGTACTCAGGTGGTCGTTGAAGCGATAGCGGGCCATCGCGTCGACCAGGTAGTAACTGTCCTGAGTGATGCGCACGTTTTCGCCAGCGTCGGGCTGGAACACGTTGCCGAAGAATTCGCTCTGCCAACTGACGCCGCCGCCCAGCGTCAAGTTCTGCCAGGCACCGGGCAGTCGATAGCTGCTGAATAGCCGGACCAATTGCCCCGGCGCGGTGGTTTGCAGGATTGAGGCGTACACCGGGTTGCCGTGCGCATCGCGGGTGTGGTTGTAGGCGTAGCCGGCAGAGAGATTCCAGCCGTCGGCGTATTCGCCGGCCAGTTCGAATTCGAAGCCCTTGGTGGTCGCGCCTTGCACGGCACGGTAAACGGCCTCGTTGTCGAAGCCGCTGACCTGTTCGGCGACGTTGTCTTGCTCGATGCGAAACACGGCGAAACTGGCATTGAGTCGACCGTCGAAGTATTCGGCCTTGATGCCGGCTTCGTAGCTGTTGCCTTGCACCGGGTCGAGTACCTGGCGCGAGGCGTCTTTGCTGAGCTGCGGTTGATAGATGCGCGTGTAACTGGTGTACAGCGAGTACGTGTCATCGAGGTCATAGACCATGCCCGCGTAGGGCGTGAACACGCCGGTCTGGCGGTAGCCGTCGCGGACATCCGCTGTGGCCTGATCGCGGTAGTCGAGGTGGTCGCTGGCGGTGAAATCACTGATCCGCCCACCGAGGATCAGTGCCAGATCGTCGGTAGCCTTCAGGCGCGTCGAAAAGTACGCGCCGGTCTGGCGCTGGACGATGGCGTCCGTGCCGATCTGCGGGATGTCGGGTTTGGGATACTCGCCACGCCAGTCGAAAATACTGCCGTTCAGCGGCGGGTAGACCGAGCCGTAGACCGGGTTGTCCTGCCGGGTGTTCATCGACATGAAACCGACGAGCAACTGATGCTCGCGACCGAACAGGCTGAACGGCCCGCCGAGGTTGATATCGACGTTGTCCTGCACCTCATCGCCCTTGAACTTGCCCATGTACAGAAACATGCCGTCGCCGGTTGCCGGGTCGGGATTACCGCCGCTGGCCGAGCCGAGGAGGGTGTCGTGCTCGCGGTGTTTGCGGTCGTAGCTGAGTTTCAGCGTCCAGTCGTTTTGCAGCTGGCGGGTGAGGGCGGCGAACAGTGTTTGATTGGTGAAATCGCGGCGGCTCCAGTCGGTGGCCGGGTTGAACGAACGGGAGAAATTCGTCCTTGAGCCATCGCTGAAAAACATCGGGAAACCGGTCCAGCTCGCACCGCGCGAGCGGGTGTTCTGCTGATCAAAACCGAGGGTCAGCAGCGTCTCCGGAGTCAGGTCGGCTTCGACGATGCCATAGGCGATGTCTTTGGTGTTTTGATAGTGGTCGGCGTGCGCGCTGCGTTCCTGATGGACGCCGACAAAGCGTGCGCGCACGTTGCCGCTGGCAGTCAACGGGCCGGCAATATCGGCTTCGCTGCGAACGTTGTCCCAAGAGCCGACGCTGCCAATGAGCGCTGCCTTGAACGCTGGTGTCGGGCGTTTACGGATCAGATTGACCGTGGCTGACGGATCGCCCGAGCCGGTCATCAGGCCGGTGGCGCCCTTGATGATTTCGACGCGGTCGAAGGTCGCCATGTCGGTGCTGGTGGTGCCGTAATCGTAGACCCCGTCGTAGTCGGTATTGACGCCGTCGTACTGGAAATTGCTGATCGGCGCGCCCCGGCTGGAAAACTCCCAGCGCTCACTGTCGTAGTTCTGCACGCTGATGCCGGGCGTGCGGCGCAGGACGTCGGCAATCGCGGTGGCACCCTGGTCGTCGAGTAGCTGGCGGGTGATCACCGTGACCGATTGCGGGGTTTCGCGCAGGGACAGCGGCAGGCCGGTGGCCGATGACGATTGGCCGGTGGTGTAGGCGTGGCTGTCTTCGGTGATGGCGCCGAGCGGTTTGCCGGAAATCGTCGTGGCGTCCAGTTGCAAGGGGCTTGTGGCATCGCTGATACGCAGGACAAAACCGCCGCCGTTCTGCTGCTGCGCTTGCAACCCGCTGCCATTGAGGAGGATTTGCAGGGCTTGGCGGATGCTGTAATCGCCATTCAGGCCGGGACTGCGCTTGTCGGCGGCGAGGTCGTTATGGCCGGCGAGGAACACGCCGCTCTGTTCGGCAAAACGGTTGAGCACCGTGACCAGTGGGCCGGCAGCGATGGAATAGTGATGCCTTGGCGCTTGATCGACCGTGGGCGCCGCCAGCGCAATCGACACGTATGTCCCCGGCATGGCACATGCCAAAGCCAGGGCGAAACGGCGGCGGGCGAGGGTGGCGCGCAACATGAATTTCCCGGGGCGATCAACGAAAGAAGGGCTGCTGAGGATTAACCGAACGAACCGGCGAAAAGGGAACCGTGCGCCGAAAAAATCACACGCTCGGCCCGACGCTGACCCACCAGTTGAAGGTTTTATCGATGCGGATCGGCAGCGCCGCTTCCAGCAGCCGCAAGGCTTGATCGGTGTCCTTGAGCGGGAACGAGCCCATCACCGGCAGACTTGCCACGGCCGGATCGCAATGCAGATGTCCCGGGCGATAACGGCTCAACTCTTCAATCAGCTCGCCCAGCGGCAGGTTGTCCGCCAGCAACAGGCCCTGACGCCAGGCCTCGCGGGACGGGCTGGCCGGCGCTGTTTTGCCCAGACGCCCGATGCTGAAGGCCAGTTGTTCGCCGGCCTGCACCACTTGGCTTTCGCCTTGCTGGTTACGCACTTCGACCGCGCCTTGATAGACATTGAGCAAGGTATTGCGCTCGTTCTGGCGCACGCTGAACCGCGTGCCCAGTGCGCGCATCCGGCCGTGCTCGGTATCGACCAGAAAGGCGCGACCAAGCTCCTTGGCGGTGTCGATCAGCACTTCACCGGCATGCAATTGCAGTAGGCGTTGCGTGGCGTCAAAACGCACATTTACGGCGCTCAGGGCGTTGAGCCAGATGCGGCTGCCGTCGCTCAGGGTGGCCTCGCGGGTTTCTCCGGTGCCGGTCGACAGGTCCGCGCTGAGGCGTTCGACCAGCGGCGTACTGCGCCACGCGGCCCAACCGGTCAGCCCGGTGGCCGCCAGAATCAACAGCCCTTTGAGCGACTGTCGACGGCTGATCGAGGTGCGTGTGCTGTTGCGCAGGGTGTGGCTGACGGCGTGGACTTCGTTATCGCCCTGCAACGGCGCAAAGCGCTGGCCGACGCGTTCGACATAACGCCAGGCTGCCTGATGCTCAGGGCTTTGCGCCAGCCACGCCTGCCAGCCCAGGCGTTCGTGCTCGGCGACGTGATCATCACGCAATTGCACGTACCAGTGCGCGGCCTGTTCAAGACTGGCGTGGCTGAGTTTGTTCATCGGGCTATTCAATCAGCAAACCATCGAGTTCGGCTTCGAGAATCGCGCAATGCATCATTGCCTGAGCCAGGTATTTCTTGATCATCCGTTCGCTGACGCCGAGCTGATTGGCGATCAGCTTGTAGGGCATGTCATGCAATTGCGCGAGGATGAAGGCGTCGCTGACCCGCTGCGGCAGGCGCTGCAACATGGCGTCCACTTCGTGCAGGGTTTCGACGATGATCGCCTGTTGCTCCGGCGACGGCTGCAAGTCCGCTGGGCGGCTGGCGAGGGTTTCCAGCCAGGTCTGTTCCAGTTGCCGACGTCGCCAGTGATCGACGCACAGGCCCCGGGCAATGGTCGCCAGATAGGAGCGTTCGTGGACTTCGCCATTGAAGGTTTGCGGGCGCTTGAGCACGCGGATGAAGGTGTCGTGCGCCAGATCCGCAGCATCCATCGCGTTGCTCAGACGTCGACGCAATAGCTCGTGCAACCAGCGGTGATGGCTGAGATAGAGATTCTGCACGAGAGAGGCGTCGGCGACCGTCATCAGAGCAAGCGTCCAGAGCGACCGTTGCGGGTCTAAATAAGAATGGGTCGCGATTAAAGCAAAAGGACGGATAGTGTGCAAATGATATTGGTTTGCTTTTGGGCGGTTGGGATATCGGGTGTTGAGGTTTGTAGTCTTATTGACAATCATGCGAGTCAAAATGACTTTTGTTGATCTGGGTCAAATTGACTCTTTGATTCGCAAGTGTCTGATTTTACGGGGTTGGAAATCTGGCATGAGAATTGAAATGGCATATGTACCCACTCAGGAGTACCACGCCATGTTCACCTTCTTCGAAAGTCCGCTGAACGTTCTGCACCTGTCGAGCAAAGTGCTCGTCGCCGGCCTGGTCATGCTGCTGGCCGGTATCTACGGCGCGTATCTCTACAACGGTCAGATGCCAATTGCGCTGCTGGTGGCGATGCATTCGCTGACCATCCTCGGCCCGACCCTGATCAAGATCGGCTACGTCATGCGCCTGCTCGCGCAGTACCGCATCCATGACACGCAGATGATCCCGCAGACCGCGTAATTCCTGTAGGAGTGAGCCTGCTCGCGATGGCGTCAGCACGGTCGACATTTTTATTGCCTGACACACCGCTTTCGCGAGCAGGCTCACTCCTACAATGGATGGTGAAAATTCTGGAAGCTCAGCGGCGTTCAGCGATCATCAGCAACGACTGCGGCACCGGACTTTGCGGGTGCTGTGGCTCTTGTAAGCCAACCAATTGATAGCCAGCCATATCGAGCGCATTCAGCCAGCTCGACAAAGTGCGGAAGTACCACGGCATCGGCTGCCACTGGCCCTTGAATCCAGCGAAGTTTTCCTCGCGCCAAGCATCCTGATAATCACCCGCCGCAACAGCCCACGGATGCAGCGTCTGAATCACCAGCGCACCACTGGGCACCAGCAGTGCATTCATCGCAGCAAGCAACGGGATGATGTCCTGATGCAGCAACGAGAAATTAGCGCAGATCAGGTCGTAGTCGCGGCCGATGTCGATCTTCGCCTCGACCAACGCCTCATAACTGGCGACATACGCCGTCGAGGTCCCGCCTGCCCGCGCCGCTGCCACCAGCGTCGCATCACCATCCACGCCTTTCGCGTCGATGCCCCGATCCGCCAGCGCCCGCAACAACCAGCCTTCGCCACAACCAAGGTCAAGCACGCGCGCGGGTTGCCGGCCCATGATTGCCAACAGAATCGCCTGATCGGTGACCTGCTGACGGCTTTCAATCGCGCCGCTGCGGATCACTTCGATCCAGGCGTGGGCGTTGTCGTGCCAGCTCTGCAAAAGGGTGGATTCGGGGGAGGGCATGTCGTGGTCCGCTGCGCTGTGCAAAAAATCAGTATGGACGTCGAATTGAAGATCGCCATGCAGGGTGTACCGGCCCTGCTACAACGCAAGACGCCTCGGTCAGTTCCTTCTCCCTCTGGGAGAGGGTTAGGGTGAGGGTTCTTGATCTGAATGATCAGTGATCTGCAGTGCTATAGAGGAGTAGCGACATGGCTCAATTCACCGGCGGTTGCCTGTGCGGCGACGTGCGTTTCGAAGTCTCAGGCCAGCCCTATCGCGTCGGGATATGCCACTGTCTCGACTGTCGTAAACGCCACGGCGCGTTATTCGGTACCTCGGCAATATTTCCTGAGGAGGCGCTGAAGGTCACTGGCGAAACCCGCGACTACAACGGGCGTTATTTCTGCCCGCGCTGCGGTTCACCGGTGTTCACGCGCTCGGCGGATGAAGTCGAAGTGAACGTAGGTTCTCTCGAAGAGCCAAATCAGTTCAAACCCACCTACGAACTCTGGACCATACGCCGCGAGGCTTGGTTGCCGGCGCTTCCTCTGGCTCACCACTATGAGCGTGATCGTGAAAGCACAGGGCGTAGCGAGGGTTAGAGGGACTCAGGCCAGTTGCAGTCTGCCTTGGTGGGGGGGTCACAATGGGTGGATTAACACAAAATCCTGTAGGAGCGAGCCTGCTCGCGATGGCGTCGGCACAGCCTGAGTCTTTGGTGACAGACACACCGCTATCGCGAGCAGGCTCACTCCTACAGGGGGATGCATGGCTACCGGGATGTCAGCCGCGAATAAAGGCCAGCAAGTCAGCGTTGATTGTTTCAGCCTCCGTCGTCGGCATCCCGTGCGGAAACCCCGGGTACGATTTCAACGTGCCATTTGGCAGCAGTTTCGCCGACAAAGGCCCCGAGTTCGCATACGGCACAATCTGGTCGTCCTCGCCATGCATCACCAGCACCGGCACGGTGACCTTCTTCAAATCCTCGGTGAAATCCGTTTGCGAGAACGCCACGATCCCGTCGTAATGCGCTTTCGCCCCGCCGATCATGCCCTGACGCCACCAGTTGGCAATGATCCCTTCCGAAGGCTTGGCCCCAGGCCGGTTGTAGCCATAAAAAGGCCCGGTCGGAATATCCCGGTAAAACTGCGAACGATTCGCCGCCAACTGCGCCTGAAAATCATCGAACACCGATTTAGGCAAACCACCCGGATTGCTCTCGGTCTTGACCATCAGCGGTGGCACGGCGCTGATCAGTACGCCTTTGGCAACGTTGTCCTGACCATGCCGGGCGATGTAATGGATGACTTCGCCGCCACCGGTGGAGTGTCCGACATGCACCACGTTTTTCACGCCAAGATGTTTGACCACCGCCAAGGCATCATCGGCGTAGTGATCCATGTCATGCCCGTCCCAGACCTGACTCGAGCGCCCATGCCCACGGCGATCATGGGCAATCACCCGAAAGCCCTGCGCCAGAAAGAACAGCATCTGCGCGTCCCAGTCGTCGGAGCTCAGCGGCCAGCCGTGGTGAAAATGAATCACCGGGGCGTCTTTCGGTCCCCAGTCTTTGTAAAAGATGTCGACGCCGTCTTGGGTGGTGACAAATCCCATGTTCGCTACTCCAGACCAATGTGATGGATACCCGCACGGTAAGCGCGGACCGGTTTCGCTGGTGATGAGTGTTGTGCGCAGGCTCAGTGCGAGCCGTTATCAACTGTAGGATTAAAGTCAGCCTGTGCATGACCGGTGGTCGCAACGTCTGGCCTGTCGCGCAAATTACGCTTAGCTGAAAGGGATAAGCCGAGGCGCGCGCAGGCTCTCGTGGCCGCAGTGACGCCCCTTCAGAACACCGTGAGTCTGAGGAAATCCCCCGATGCTGACCTTGAATATCAATGGCAAGGATCAGGAGCTCGATGTCCCCGCGGACATGCCGTTGCTCTGGGTCCTGCGCGATGTCGCGCACCTGACCGGTACCAAATTCGGTTGTGGCATGGCCCAGTGCGGCGCCTGCACCGTGCATGTCGACGGGGCGCCGCTGCGCGCCTGTATCACCCCGGCCACCGCCGTCGCCCATGGGCAGAAAATCCTCACCATCGAAGGCTTGTCGACGGACGGCTCGCACCCGGTGCAACAAGCCTGGGCCGAACTCGACGTGGTGCAGTGCGGTTACTGCCAGTCCGGGCAGATCATGTCGGCCGCCGCGTTGTTGGCGAAAATCCCCAAACCCACTGACAGCGATATCGATCAGGCGCTCTCCGGCAATATCTGCCGCTGTGGCACTTATCCAAGAATTCGCGCAGCGGTGAAACGTGCGGCCGAAATTGGCTGATGGGGGAGATAGACGATGAACAGTCCTGTATCGCGTCGGGGTTTTCTCAAGGGCAGTGCTGTGTTGGGCGGCGGTCTGGTGGTGGCGTTTGTCGTGCCCGGCGCTCATCGGTTTGCCTTTGCCGCAGAGAATGAAGGCAAGGTGTTTGCGCCGAATGCGTTTTTGCGCATCGCCGCAGACAATAGCGTCACCGTGCTGCTCGGCCATTCGGAAATGGGGCAGGGCATCTGGACCGGCCTGACCATGCTGATCGCCGAAGAGCTGGACGCCGACTGGTCGACAATCCGCGTTGAACATTCCCCCGCGTCGGCGGCCGATTACGGCATGCCCGGTTTTGGCGGTATGCAGATTACCGGTGGCTCGACGTCGACCTGGATGGAGTTCGACCGCTATCGACTGGCGGGTGCGACGGCGCGACAGATGCTGGTGGAAGCAGCGGCCAAGCGTTTTGACGTGGCGCCTTCGACTATTCGCACCGAATCGGGCGTGGTGATTGCCGGCGAAAAACGGGCGACCTACGGCGAACTGGCGGACGCCGCCGGGCAACTGCCGGTGCCGGATCCGAAATCCATTACGTTCAAGGAAGCCAAGGACTGGAACGTCATCGGCAAACCGACCAAGCGCCTCGACACCCCGGAGAAAATCACCGGCCGCGCCAAGTTCGGCATGGACGTGCAATTCGACGGTTTGATGACGGCCATGGTCGCCCGCGCGCCCGTGTTCGGGGCGACGGTCAAATCCTTCGAAGGCGCTGAAGCGCTGGCGGTGCCAGGGGTGCACAAAGTGCTGCAGGTGCCGACCGGCGTGGCGGTGATTGCCGATCACTACTGGGCCGCGAAACTCGGCCGCGATGCGCTGAAAATCGATTGGGACCTGGGGCCGAATGCGGATCTGAGCAGTGAAAAACTGCTGGAAAGCTTTCGCAAGTTAGCCACCACGCAAGGTACATCGGCCAGTCAGGCCGGTGATGCCAAGGGCAGTTTCAGCAAAGCCGCGAAGAAAATAGACGTCGAGTACAGCGTGCCGTTTCTGGCGCATGCACCGATGGAGCCGCTCAATTGCACGGTGAAAATCAGCGCCGAGAAGTGTGAGATCTGGACGGGGACGCAATTTCAGACGCTGGATCAGATGGTCGCCGGCAAGATCACCGGGCTCAAACCGGAGCAGGTGGAAATTCACACCGAGTTCCTCGGCGGCGGTTTTGGTCGGCGCGCCAACCCGACATCGGACTTCGTCGCCGAAGCCGTGCAAGTGGCGAAAGCGGCGGACCTGCCGGTGAAAACCGTGTGGTCCCGCGAGGACGATATTCGCGGCGGTTATTACCGCTCGATGTTCCTGCATCAGGCGCGCATCGGCCTGGGTGCCGACGGCATGCCGCTGAGTTGGCAGCATGTGCTGGTCGGCCAGTCGATCATGACCGGCACGCTGATGGAAGCGACCATGGTCAAGAACGGTATCGACCCGACGTCGGTTGAGGGCGTTGCCGATAGCCCGTATATCAAAGGTATGGCGAACCATCAGGTCGACCTGCATTCACCACAGACCGGGATCAATGTGTTGTGGCTGCGCTCGGTGGGCCACAGCCACACCGCGTTTGTGATGGAGTCGCTGATCGATGAAATGGCCACGGCGGCGGGCAAGGACCCGGTCGAATACCGACGCACGTTGCTCAAGGAGCATCCGCGACATTTGGGTGTACTGAATCTGGCGGTGGAAAAGGCCAACTGGAAAGCGCCGTTGCCGGACGGGCACGCCCTCGGTGTGGCGGTGCATGAATCATTCGGCAGTTATGTCGCGCAGGTCGCGGAGGTCTCGCAGGACAATCTGGCGATCCGTGTGCATCGTGTGGTGTGCGCCGTGGATTGCGGGATCGCGGTCAATCCACAGAGCATCGCCGCGCAGATGGAATCGTGCATCACCTTCGGCCTCGGCATGGCGCTGCACAACAAACTTACGCTCAAGGACGGCATGGTCAAGCAGTCCAACTATCACGATTATCAGGTGCTGCGGCTCAACGAGATGCCCGTTGTCGAGGTGCACATCGTCCCCAGCAGCGACAAACCCGGCGGCATCGGCGAGGCCGGCGTGCCGCCGACGGCTCCAGCGGTGGCCAACGCGGTGTTTGCCCTGACCGGGCAACGCCTGCGTGAATTGCCGCTGCAATTGTCGGGGGTGTGAGATGAAACGACATCAGCTGTTGGGTGCGGTGGTTTTGCTGGGGCTGGGCAGCTATGCCTCGGACTTGTTCGCCGATGATCAGGAAGCCTTGAAGGCTTTCGGCACGATTCAAAAAGTCTTCCAGAGCCCGCGTTGCCAGAACTGCCACATCCCCGGGGATTCGCCGCTGCAGTTTGACGCGGGCATCCCTCACGCGATGAACGTGGTGCGCGGCATGGATGGCAAGGGCGCCGCCGGTTTGCCTTGTGCGACTTGTCACGCCGAAAGCAATCCACCCGCCAGTTATGGCCCTCACGCGCCACCGGGGGCGCCGCACTGGAGCCTGCCGCCCGCCGCGCACAAAATGGCCTGGATCGGCCTGCCGCCGGACAAGCTCTGCGCGATGATCAAGGACCGTTCGAGCAATGGCGATCGCGATTTTGCCGCGCTGCTCAAGCACGTCAACGAGGACAAATTGGTGCTCTGGGGCTGGAACCCCGGGGCAGGGCGTGCGCCCGTACCGGTGCCTCACGATATTTTTGTCGGGCAATTCAAACTCTGGGCCGATGCCGGTGGGCCGTGCCCGGTGGCTGGCGGTTGAGAATATGAAGCATCGCCAAATCGGGTCTACGCTAAAGCTCATTGCTGACAATGGAGTGTGCGAATGCTGGTGCCAGGAAAACCCGCCAATGAAGCGGCGCGAATTCAAGTGCTGCATGGCCTTGATCTACTCGATTCAGCGCCTGAAGAGCGCTTCGACCGACTGACGCGTCTGGCCAGGCGCCTGTTCAATGTGCCGATCGCATTGGTGACGCTGGTCGACAAGGATCGACAGTGGTTCAAGTCCTGTGTCGGGCTGGACGCCAGCGAAACCCCGCGAGACGTGTCCTTCTGTGGGCACGCGATTCTCAATGACGACGTGCTGCTGGTGCGCGATGCCCGCGAGGACGAGCGCTTTCATGACAACCCGTTGGTGACGGGCGCACCGAACATTCGCTTCTACGCCGGTTATCCGCTGACCGTGCCCAATGGCAACAAGATGGGCACCTTGTGCCTGATCGACACCAAACCCCGAGACCTCGATGAAGAGGAACGTGCGCTGCTGCGCGATCTGGCGCAGATGGCCGAGCAGGAACTGACGGCCGTGCAAATGGCGAGCATGGACGAGCTGACGCTGCTGTCCAACCGTCGCGGCTTCAAGCAACTGGCCCAGCACGCGCTGGACACCTGTGCACGGCTGGAGAAACCGGCGACTCTGCTATTTTTTGACTTGAATGATTTCAAGCAGATCAACGACCTCTACGGCCATGCCGAGGGCGACAGCGCGCTGAAAACCTTCGCCGACGTGCTGCGCATCGCCTTTCGCGAGAGCGATGTGGTCGGACGCCTGGGCGGTGATGAGTTTGTTGCGCTGCTGACCGGCTCCAGCCATATCGAAACCAACGCGATCATGGCGCGGCTCAAGGAAATCCTCGAAGAGCGCAACGCCACGCTGCATCGCGGGTATGCGATTCGCTTCAGCGTCGGCCAGATCGAGTACGACGCCAAACGCCACGAAAGCGTCGACCGCTTGCTGGCGGATGCGGATGGCGCGATGTACGCCCATAAGCAGGCCCTGAAACGCTGTGAGTGATGCCGCAGATCCCCTGTAGGAGTGAGCCTGCTCGCGATGGCGTCTGCCCGTTCAACTTTCATTGACTGACCCACTGCTATCGCGAGCAGGCTCACTCCTACAGGGGGATTTGGGTCGTGGCGGGAATTGTGGGCGCATAAAAAAACCCGCCTGAAGAGGCGGGTTTTTTATTGGCTAAGCGAAGATCACTCTTCGATGTTGCCCATCGCGGTGGTGTTGAAGCCGCCGTCGACGTACATGATTTCACCGCTGATGCCCGACGCCAGGTCGGAGCACAGGAAGGCGCCGGCGTTGCCGACTTCGTCGATGGTGACGTTGCGACGCAGCGGAGTTTGCGCTTCGTTGGCGGCCAGCATTTTGCGGAAGTTCTTGATGCCCGAGGCTGCCAGGGTACGGATCGGGCCAGCCGATACGCAGTTGACGCGGGTGCCGTCCGGGCCCAGAGAGCCCGCCAGGTAACGTACGCCAGCTTCCAGCGAAGCCTTGGCCATGCCCATCACGTTGTAGTTAGGCATGGTGCGCTCGGCGCCCAGGTACGACAGGGTCAGCAGGCTGCCGTTGCGGCCTTTCATCATTTCGCGGCCAGCCTTGGCCAGAGCCACGAAGCTGTAGGCGCTGATGTCGTGAGCGATGCGGAAACCGTCACGGGTGGTGGCTTCGGTGAAGTCGCCGTCCAGTTGGTCGCCCGGAGCGAAACCAACGGAGTGGACGATGCAGTCCAGGCCGTCCCACTTCTTGCTCAGTGCTTCGAAGACCTTGGCGATTTCTTCATCGCTGGCCACGTCGCACGGGAAGCACAGCTCAGGGCTCGAACCCCAGCCTTGGGCGAATTCTTCAACACGACCTTTCAGTTTGTCGTTCTGATAAGTGAAGGCAAGCTCAGCGCCCTCGCGATGCATGGCGGCAGCGATGCCGGATGCGATGGACAGCTTGCTGGCGACACCGACGATCAGTACGCGCTTACCGGCGAGAAAACCCATGTGTTGCTCCTCTTTCAGGTTATTGCGCAGTGGCTGGTGCCAAAAAAGCGGCTTCCAGCAACTGCTGTGTATACGGATGTTTAGGGGCGGCAAAGATTTCTTGCGCGTCTCCCTGTTCGACCACTTGGCCATGCTTGACCACCATCAACTGGTGGCTCAGCGCTTTGACGACAGCCAGGTCATGGCTGATGAACAAATACGTCAGGTTGTACTTGGCTTGCAGTGAACGCAACAGCTCCACCACTTGCCGCTGCACCGTCCGGTCGAGCGCCGACGTCGGCTCGTCCAGCAGGATCAGCGCCGGTTTCAGCACCAAGGCCCGGGCAATGGCGATTCGCTGCCGTTGCCCACCGGAAAATTCGTGGGGGTAGCGGTGCCGGGTTTCCGGATCCAGACCTACCTCCTTCAATGCCGCAATAATCGCCGCTTCCTGTTCGGCCGCGGTGCCCATCTTGTGAATCCGCAGGCCTTCGCCAACGATATCGCTGACGCACATGCGCGGGCTCAGGCTGCCAAACGGGTCCTGAAACACCACCTGCATCTCCCGACGCAACGGGCGAACCTCGTTCTGCGTCAGGCAGTCTAGCTGCTTGCCTTCAAAACGGACCGCGCCTTTGCTGCCGATCAGCCGCAAAATCGCCAGACCCAGCGTGGATTTACCGGAACCGCTTTCTCCCACAATCCCCAGAGTCTGACCCTGAGGCAGGCTGAAATTGATGCCGTCCACTGCCTTGACGTGATCCACCGTACGCTTGAGCAGGCCTTTCTTGATCGGGAACCAGACTTTGAGGTTCTCGACTTCGAGCAACGGCGCCCCGATTTTATTGGTCGCCGGGCCTCCGCTGGGCTCCGCGCCGAGCAATTCCCGAGTGTACGGATGCTGCGGCGAACGGAACAGCTCTGCGCACGATGCTTGTTCGACGATGCAACCGCGCTGCATGACACATACGCGATGCGCAATTCTTCGCACCAGGTTCAAATCGTGACTGATCAGTAACAGCGACATGCCCAATCTGGCCTGCAATTCCTTGAGCAAATCGAGGATTTTCAGCTGAACGGTCACGTCCAGAGCGGTGGTTGGCTCGTCGGCAATCAACAGTTCCGGCTCGTTGGCCAGGGCCATGGCGATCATCACCCGCTGGCGTTGGCCGCCGGACAATTCGTGGGGCAGGGCCTTGAGGCGCTTGTGCGGCTCGGGGATGCCGACCATCTCCAGCAACTCCAGCGTGCGCTTGGTCGCGACTTTGCCGGTCAGGCCCTTGTGGATGCCGAGGACTTCGTTGATCTGCTTTTCGATCGAGTGCAGCGGATTGAGCGAGGTCATCGGCTCCTGAAAGATCATCGCGATGCGGTTGCCGCGAATATGGCGGAGGGTCTTTTCGCTCAGGCCCAGCAGGTTTTGCCCGGAATAGTTGATGCTACCGGCCGGATGCCGGGCCATCGGGTAGGGCAGCAGGCGCAGGATCGAGTGCGCCGTCACTGATTTGCCCGAGCCGGATTCGCCGACCAACGCCAGGGTTTCGCCACGCTTGATGTCGAAACTCACGCTTTCCACGACCCGGTGCACGCGCTCGCCGAAACCGAATTCGACGGCGAGGTCGCGTACTTCGATCAGATTGTCCTGATTCATTTCACTTCCTCGGGTCGAAGGCATCGCGAGCGGACTCGCCGATAAACACCAGCAAACTCAACATCAACGCCAGCACGGCAAACGCGCTCATGCCCAGCCACGGCGCTTGCAGATTGGACTTGCCCTGCGCGACCAGTTCACCCAGCGACGGACTGCCGGCCGGCAAGCCGAAACCGAGGAAGTCCAAAGCGGTGAGGGTGCCGATGGCGCCGGTGAGGATGAACGGCATGAACGTCATGGTCGACACCATCGCGTTGGGCAGGATGTGGCGAAACATGATCGCGCCGTTCTGCATGCCCAGCGCCCGCGCTGCGCGGACGTATTCGAGGTTGCGGCCACGGAGGAACTCGGCGCGCACCACATCGACCAGGCTCATCCACGAGAACAGCAACATGATCCCCAGCAGCCACCAGAAATTCGGCTGGACGAAACTGGCGAGAATGATCAGCAGATACAGCACCGGCAAGCCCGACCAGATCTCCAGAAAACGCTGGCCAGCGAGATCGACCCAGCCGCCATAGAACCCCTGCAACGCGCCGGCAATCACGCCAATGATCGAGCTCAACACGGTCAACGTCAGTGCGAACAGCACGGAAATACGGAAGCCGTAAATCACCCGCGCCAATACATCGCGGCCCTGATCGTCGGTACCCAGCAAGTTGTCCGCAGAAGGCGGGGCCGGGGCCGGGACTTTCAGGTCGTAGTTGATGCTTTGATAGTTATAGGGAATCGGCGCCCACAACACCCACGCATCCTTGGCCTTGAGCAGTTCGCGGATGTACGGGCTTTTGTAGTTGGCCTCCAGCGGGAATTCGCCGCCGAACGTGGTTTCCGGGTAACGCTTGATCGCCGGGAAGTACCAGTTGTTGTCGTAATGCACCACCAGCGGCTTGTCGTTGGCGATCAGTTCGGCGCCAAGACTCAGTCCGAACAGCAGCAGAAACAGCCACAGCGACCACCAGCCACGCTTGTTGGCCTTGAACAGTTCGAAGCGGCGGCGGTTGAGAGGAGACAGGTTCATCTCAATGCTCCCGGCTTTCGAAGTCGATGCGCGGATCGACCAGGGTGTAGGTGAGGTCGCCGATCAGTTTCACCACCAGCCCGAGCAGGGTGAAGATGAACAGGGTGCCGAACACCACCGGGTAATCGCGGTTGATCGCCGCTTCGAAGCTCATCAGGCCGAGACCGTCGAGGGAGAAGATCACTTCCACCAGCAACGAGCCAGTGAAGAAGATGCCGATGAACGCCGAGGGAAATCCGGCGATCACCAGCAGCATGGCGTTGCGGAACACATGGCCGTACAGCACGCGATTGCGCGTCAGGCCCTTGGCCTTGGCGGTGACCACGTATTGCTTGTTGATCTCGTCGAGGAAGCTGTTTTTGGTCAGCAGGGTCATGGTCGCGAAGTTACCGATCACCAGCGCCGTCACCGGCAATGCCAGATGCCAGAAGTAGTCGAGGATCTTGCCGCCCAGGCTCAGCTCATCGAAATTGTTCGAGGTCAGCCCGCGTAACGGGAACCAGTCCAGATAACTGCCGCCTGCGAACACCACGATCAGCAGGATCGCAAACAGGAACGCCGGGATCGCATAGCCGACGATGATCGCCGAGCTGGTCCAGACGTCGAAGTGGCTGCCGTGTCGCGTGGCCTTGGCGATCCCCAGCGGGATCGACACCAGGTACATGATCAGCGTGCTCCACAGCCCCAGCGAGATCGACACCGGCATCTTTTCCTTGATCAGGTCGATGACCTTGGCGTCGCGGAAGAAGCTGTCACCGAAATCCAGCGTGGCGTAGTTCTTGACCATGATCCACAGACGTTCCGGGGCCGATTTGTCGAACCCGTACATGTGCTCGATTTCCTTGATCAGCGCCGGGTCCAGGCCTTGTGCACCGCGATACGACGAGCCGGCCACCGACACTTCAGCACCGCCGCCGGCGATGCGGCTGGTGGCGCCTTCGAAGCCTTCGAGCTTGGCGATCATCTGCTCCACCGGGCCGCCGGGCGCGGCCTGGATGATCACGAAGTTGATCAGCAAAATGCCGAACAGGGTCGGAATGATCAGCAACAGTCGTCGAAAAATGTACGCCAGCATCTGATTACTCCGTGCCCACAGGTTCGGCTTGCAGTTGGTTTTGCACTTCTACCGCAGGTTTCGCATCGGGCTTGACCCACCAGGTGTTAATGCCGATGTCGTACTTGGGGGAGACTTTCGGGTGGCCGATGTGGTTCCAGTAGGCCACGCGCCAGGTCTTGATGTGCCAGTTGGGAATCACGTAATAGCCCCACTGCAACACACGATCCAGCGCACGGGCATGGGCCACCAGATTTTTCCGCGAATCGGCATTGATCAGGTTCTCGACCAGTTGATCGACGATCGGATCCTTCAAACCCATGGTGTTGCGGCTGCTCGGTTTGTCGGCGGCAGCGCTCATCCAGTATTCGCGCTGCTCGTTCCCCGGCGAGTTGGACTGCGGGAAGCTGCCGACCACCATGTCGAAGTCCCGCGAACGCACACGGTTGATGTACTGCGAGACGTCGACGCGGCGAATCACCAGCTCGATACCGAGGTCGCTGAGGTTGCGCTTGAACGGCAACAACACGCGTTCGAATTCGGTCTGCGCCAGCAGGAATTCGATAACCACCGGTTTGCCGGTGGCGTCGACCATTTTGTCGTCGACGATTTTCCAGCCGGCCTCTTGCAGCAACTGATACGCCTCGCGCTGTTGCGTGCGGATCATGCCGCTGGCGTCGGTTTTCGGGTTCTCGAAGGCTTCGCTGAACACCTGCGCCGGCAGTTTGCTGCGGAACGGATCGAGGATCGCCACCTGTTCGGCATCAGGCAGGCCGGTGGCGGCCATTTCCGAGTTTTCGAAGTAACTGCGGGTGCGGAAGTAAGCGCCGTTGAACAGTTGTTTGTTGGTCCATTCGAAGTCGAACAGCAGGCCGAGCGCCTGCCGCACCCGCACATCCTGAAACACCGGGCGGCGCAGGTTGAAGACAAAGCCCTGCATGCCGGTCGGATTGCTGTTGGCGATCTGTTCCTTGATCAAGCGTCCCTCAGTGACGGCAGGGATGTTGTAAGCGTTGGCCCAGTTTTTTGCTGTCATCTCCAGCCAGTAATCGAACTGCCCGGCCTTCAAGGCTTCGACGGCTACGGTGTTGTCGCGGTAATAATCGGTGGTCATCACGTCGAAGTTGTAAAAGCCGCGATTGACCGGCAGATCCTTGCCCCAGTAGTCCTTGACCCGCTCGTAACGCACCGAACGGCCGGCCTTCACTTCGGCGACCTTGTACGGGCCACTGCCGAGCGGGATTTCCAGATTGCCCTTGGCAAAATCGCGATCGGCCCACCAGTGCTTCGGCAGCACCGGCAATTGGCCGAGGATCAGCGGCAACTCGCGGTTGTTGGTGTGCTTGAACTTGAACAGCACCTTGAGCGGGTCTTCCGCGATGACTTCGGCGACATCACTGTAGTAGCCGCGAAACAGTGGCGAGCCTTCTTTGGTCAGCGTGTTGAAACTGAACACCACGTCGTCGGCGCGCACCGGGTGACCATCGTGGAAGCGCGCTTCGGGGCGCAGGTAGAAACGTACCCAGCTGTTGTCCGGGGCTTTTTCGATCTGGCGGGCGATCAGGCCGTATTCGGTGAACGGCTCGTCGAGGCTGTGCTTGGTCAGGGTGTCGTAGATCTGCCCGACATCATCGGCCGGCACGCCTTTGCTGATGAACGGGTTGAGGCTGTCGAAGCCGCCGAAACCGGTCTGACGGAACACGCCGCCCTTGGGCGCGTCGGGGTTCACGTAATCGAATTGCTTGAAATCGGCCGGGTATTTCGGCGGCTCGTTGTACAGGGTCACGGCGTGTTGCGGGGCGGCAAAGGCCAGCCCGGCGAACAACAGGCCGCTGGCCTGCACGAGCAGGGCGCGGATGGGGCTCATTGATCTTTCTCCGAAGACTTCAGCCACCACGCGCTCAGGCCCAGGGTGTAGGGCGGCGTGGTGACGAAGGCCAACCGGTTGCGGTAGGCCAGACGGTGATAATTGAGGTACCAGTTGGGAATGCTGTAGTGCTGCCAGAGCAGCACACGGTCGAGCGCCTTGCCGGCGGCGACCTGTTCGTCGCGGGTTTGCGCGGCGAGCAATTGTTCGAGCAGGTGATCGACTACCGGATTGGCGATGCCCGCGTAATTCTTGCTGCCCTTGACCCCGACCTGACTGGAATGGAAGTACTGCCATTGCTCAAGGCCCGGGCTGAGGGTCTGGTTGAGCGTCATCAGGATCATGTCGAAGTCGAACTGATCCAGACGTTGTTTGTACTGCGCACGATCGACTGTGCGCAGGCGCGCATCGATGCCGATGCTGTTGAGGTTCTCGATGTACGGCTGGAGGATCCGTTCAAGATTCGGGTTGACCAACAGCAGTTCGAAACTCAGCGGCTGCCCAGCGGCGTTTTGCAGGCGCTGGCCGTTGAGCTTCCAGCCCGCCTCGGCGAGCAGCGCCAGGGCCTTGCGCATGGTTTCCCGGGGGATGCCGCGACCATCGGTATGCGGCAGGGTGAACGGCTCGGTGAACAGCTTGGCCGGGAGCTGATCCTTGTACGGTTTGAGCATCAGCCATTCATGCCCGACCGGCAGCCCCGTCGCGGAAAACTCGCTGTTGGGGTAATAACTGGTGGTGCGCTTGTAGGCGTCGCTGAATAGTGCGCGGTTGGTCCATTCGAAGTCGAACATCAGGCCCAGCGCTTCGCGGGTTTTCACGTCGGAAAACGTTGCGCGCCGGGTGTTCATGAACAGGCCCTGGCTCTGGGTCGGGATCTGGTGCGGGATCTGCGCCTTGATCACGTCGCCACGGCGCACCGCCGGGAAGTTGTAGCCGTTGGCCCAGTTCTTCGCTTGATGCTCGATGTAGATGTCGAACTCGCCGGCCTTGAACGCTTCGAAGGCGACGTCGCTGTCGCGATAGAACTCGACTTCCATGCGATCAAAGTTGTACTTGCCGCGATTGACCGGCAGGTCCTTGCCCCAGTAATCCTTGACCCGTTCAAAGATCAACTGCCGCCCCGGCGTCACCGAGGTAATGCGGTAAGGGCCGCTGCCCAGCGGCGGTTCGAAGGTGGTGGCCTTGAAGTCGCGGTCTTTCCAGTAATGCTGCGGCAGCACCGGCAGTTCACCAAGGCGCAGGATCAGCAACGGATTGCCGGAGCGTTTCATCACGAAGCGAATGCGCTGCGAGTTGAGGATGTCGACCCGCGACACTTCCTGCAACGCAGTGCGGTACAGCGGATGACCTTCCTTGAGCAGCAGGCGATAGGAGAACGCGACGTCGTAGGCGGTGATCGGCGTACCGTCATGAAAACGGGCTTCCGGGCGCAGATTGAACACCACCCAGCTGCGATCTTCGCTGTATTCCACCGACTGCGCGATCAAGCCGTAACTGGACGCCGGTTCATCACCGGACGGCGAATACTGGCCGGTGCCGACCATCAGTGGCTCGTTCAGCTCGTTGATGCCGTACTGGAGGAAATTCGGCGTGGTCACCGGGCTGGTGCCCTTGAAGGTGTAAGGGTTGACCGTATCGAAAGTGCCGAACGCCATCACCCGCAACGTACCGCCCTTGGGCGCTTGCGGGTTGACCCAGTCGAAGTGGGTAAATCTGGCCGGGTACTTGAGCGTGCCGAACTGCGCATAACCGTGACTTTCGGTAATCGTCGCGCTTGCGGTTGAGCTCAAGGCCAGGCTGATCAGGAGCAGGAGGAGGGGACGCTTCAAGTCAGATCCGATCCAGGCGGCTTGGGCTTAGTGGGCCGTACAGTAACAGCTTGTCTGGACGCTGTTAATCGTTACTCGGTGCTCAGCTGATTTGCTTCTGTGGCGAGGGGATTTATCCCCGATGGGTCGCGCAGCGGCCCTGCTCATTGACAGGAAAGAAGGGACTGCTGCGCAGTCCGTCGGGGATAAATCCCCTCACCACAGGAAATCCACTGGTCACAATAATTTCGGCCAAAAAAAGCCCCTGAAATTTCAGGGGCCTTTCTATCAGCGTGACTGATATACCGTGAGCATCTGCCCCGGCTTCAACGCCTTGCCAGCCCCCGGATTCCAGCGCTTGAGATGTTGCATCTCAACATTGAAACGCTTGGCGACCACGTACAGCGTGTCGCCGCGTTTGACCTTGTACTGGGTCTGCTGCTTGCTGTCGTCTTTGGCTTTGGACTTGCTGTTGGCCGCAATCACCGTGTTGACCCGACCACTGTTGCGAGCCGGAGCGCGCTTGGTGGTGTCTTGCATGACCAGGGTCTGGCCGACCTTGAGGTTCTTGCCGGTCAGCTTGTTCCAGCGTTGCAGGTCCTTCACTTCGACCTTGTTGGCCTTGGCGATGGAGCCGAGGTTGTCACCACGTTTCACACGGTAGGCGCGTTTGAGTTTCGCCACCTCTGTCGGGTCGGCACCCTCGAACACCGGTTTCAGCGAACGCGTGCTGATCAGCTCTTCCGGGCGCATGGTCTGCAGACTGGCTGTCAGCAGTTGCGCCTTCGACGTTGGCACCAGCAAATGCTGGGGGCCATCGATGGTGGTGCGCTGCTTGAATGCCGGATTGAGCTGGAACAGTTCGTCTTCGTCGATGTTGGCAACCGCAGCAACCTTGGACAGGTCCATGCGCTGGTTGATTTCGACGACCTGGAAGTACGGTTCGTTGGCGATCGGGTTGAGGTTTACGCCGTAGGCCTCAGGTGCCAGTACCACTTGCGACAGCGCCAGCAGCTTCGGCACGTAAGCCTGGGTTTCCGCCGGCAGCGGCAGGTTCCAGTAGTCGGTTGGCAGGCCGAGCTTCTCGTTACGTTCGATGGCGCGGCTGACCGTGCCTTCGCCGGCGTTGTACGCCGCCAGGGCCAGCAGCCAGTCGCCGTTGAACATGTCGTGCAGGCGAGTCAGGTAATCCATCGCTGCGGTGGTCGAGGCGGTGATGTCGCGCCGGCCATCATAGAAACGGGTCTGGCGCAGGTTGAAGTAACGCCCGGTGGAAGGAATGAATTGCCACAGGCCCACCGCATCGGCGCGGGAATAGGCCATCGGGTTGTAGGCACTCTCAATCACTGGCAGCAGGGCCAGCTCCAGCGGCATGTTGCGCTCTTCGAGGCGTTCGACGATGTAGTGGATGTAGAGGCTGCCGCGTTCGCCGGCATTCTCGAGGAAAGAGGGATTACTGGCGAACCACAGGCGCTGCTGCTCGATGCGCGGGTTGACGCCCAGGCCTTCCTGCAACTGGAAGCCCTGGCGCATGCGTTCCCAGATGTCCTGGGGAACCTGTGGGCTGGGCTTCTCGGTCAGCCAGATCGGCTTCTGCTTGGCTCGCGCAGCAATATTTGGCGTATGTGTCGCTTCAGTCTGCGGAGCATGGCTGGAACAGCCCGCCAGCGTGGCGGACACAGCCACCGCGATGGCTTGCGCCAGGCGGGTCAATGCGTCTGAATTGACGGACTTACGTATGGATGACGACATTGGCTGGAAGTAAGTTCCGGGCAAAAATGTCGGGCGATTCTAGAAAGCGCACCCCTTGCGGTCAACCATTCAGAATTTTTGTACCAAGCCGTGAGTCACTTAGAACTTATCTTTCCATGCCCGCAAGGCCGCAAAAACCTCGCTCGGCGCCCGGTTTTGAGCGCCGGCCCGTTCGTCCACTTTTTGTGTAACTAATATTTCAGAGGTGCGCAAAAACGGATTTGTGAGCTTTTCCAGAGCCAGGGTCGAAGGCAGCGTCATGACACCGTTTTGCCGTTGCTGGGTAACTTTTTCCAGACGGGCGGCAATGTCCGGGTTGCTCGGCTCGACAGCGGCGGCAAACTTGAGATTGCTCAGGGTGTATTCGTGGGTGCAGTAGACCAGCGTGTCTTCAGGCAGGGCAGCAAGTCGGCTGAGCGAGTGGTGCATCTGCTCAGGCGTGCCTTCGAACAAACGGCCGCAACCGGCAGCGAACAGGGTGTCGCCGCAGAACAGCAGGCCGTGGTGGTAATAGGCAATGTGTCCCAGGGTGTGACCGGGCACCGCATAGACATCGAAGTCCCAGCCGAGCACGCTGACGCTGTCGTTGTCCTTGAGAGCGACGTCCCGCGCCGGGATGCTTTCGCTGGCCGGGCCGTAGACTGTCGCACCGCTCGCCGCTTTCAAGCGTTCGACGCCGCCGACATGATCATGGTGATGGTGGGTGATCAGAATGTCGCTCAGCACCCAGCCGGGATGGGCGGCAAGCCAGGCCTGTACGGGAGCGGCATCGCCGGGATCGACCACCGCGCAACGCTGGGTGCGGTGATCCTGTAACAACCAGATGTAGTTGTCGGTGAACGCGGGCAGGGCACTGATCTGTATCATCGTCGGAATTCGCCAAGCGGAAAACATTGGCGCATCTTAGTAGTTCCTGGCGCGTTGGAGAATGACATGACCGATAAAGCGTTCGCTCAGGCCGATCCCGACTGGCTGGCGTTGATCAGCGCCGCCCGTGAATGGCTGTCGGGCCCGCTCGGGCAGTTTCTGCTGGATGAGGAGCGGCGCATGCTCGAAGACGAGCTGGGCCGGTTCTTTGGCGGTTATCTGGTGCATTACGGACCATCCGCCGAAACCCCGCCGGCGGCGCCGCAAGTGCAGCGTAATGTGCGCCTCGGTGCGCCGTTGCCCGGGGTCGAGATTGTCTGCGAAGAGCAGGCCTGGCCGCTCAGCGAACACGCGGCCGATGTCGTGGTGATGCAACACGGTCTGGATTTCTGTCTGTCGCCTCATGGTCTGCTGCGTGAAGCGGCGAGCAGTGTGCGCCCCGGCGGGCATCTGCTGATCATCGGCATCAATCCCTGGAGCTCCTGGGGGCTGCGTCACGTATTCGCCCACGATGCCTTGCGTCAGGCGCGGTGTATCTCGCCGTCGCGGGTCGCCGACTGGCTCAATCTGCTCGGCTTTGCGCTGGAGAAACGCCGCTTCGGGTGCTATCGTCCGCCGCTCGCGTCGCCCAAGTGGCAGGCCCGTCTGGCCGGCTGGGAACGCAAGGCCGGTGACTGGCAACTGTCGGGCGGCGGCTTCTATTTGTTGGTCGCGCGCAAGATCGTGGTCGGGCTGCGGCCGCTGCGTCAGGAGCGTCGCGAGCCGATGGGCAAGCTGATTCCACTGCCGATGGCCAAGGTCAACCGCCGTCGTATCGAACCGTAAACCTTCTTTTATTTGTGGCCGGGTATATCCCGGCCCGGGCCATCGTCGATCCGTGATCGGCGAGGCAAACATTTATTCTGGATAGAGTGGCATGAGCGAAAGCGTTGAAAGCGTCGACACCGTAGAACTGTTCACCGATGGCGCCTGCAAGGGCAACCCCGGCCCGGGCGGCTGGGGCGCGTTGCTGGTGTGCAAGGGCGTCGAAAAGGAACTGTGGGGCGGCGAGGCCAACACCACCAACAACCGTATGGAGCTGCTCGGCGCCATCCGTGGCCTCGAAGCCTTGAAGCGCCCGTGCGAAGTGCTGCTGGTCACCGACTCACAGTACGTGATGAAGGGCATCAACGAATGGATGGCCAACTGGAAGAAGCGCGGCTGGAAGACCGCAGCGAAGGAGCCAGTGAAAAACGCTGATCTGTGGAAAGAACTGGATGAGCAGGTCAACCGCCACAAGGTCACCTGGAAGTGGGTGCGTGGGCACATCGGCCATCACGGCAACGAGCGGGCTGACCAACTCGCCAACCGTGGCGTTGACGAAGTGCGCGGTTACAAGCAGACCTGAGCCCTGTTTGAAATACATTCCCCTGTAGGAGCTGCCGAAGGCTGCGATCTTTTGATCTTGCTTTTAAAAGATCAAGATCAAAAGATCGCAGCCTTCGGCAGTTCCAGGGGAATTTGTTACAGGATCAGAATGGCCTCGGCCAGTTGCCGGTCGGTATACACAGAATCCTTCAGCACCTCCCGTATCCGCAAAAAAGCCGCTTCCATCCGCACCCCGCGAATCTCCCCTCCACTCGCCACAAACGCCGCCGCATCATCCTTCGCCGCCAGCACAATCTTGTCGTCCTTGAACGATCCACTGGTGCCTTTGCTTGAGCTGAGCGTCAGGCTCATGGTGATGTCGGTGCTGATGACGAAGCTGGTGGCATGCGCTTCGGCAACCAGCAAGCAGCCACCGAGCAATAAAACCTGTGCAGTCTTCATGACGCGTTTTAACCCGTGGGAAACAAGCCGCGCACGCTAACAAGCCGATTGCCGATAGACTTTATGAACATTGCTAATGATTGTTAAAAACTGCATAAGCGCCGATCACCCGGCGGTGCGCGACTCACGCCGCGAGCGTGTTAACATCCGCGTTTTTGCACGATTGACCCGTTGAGAGCTGAGCACTGATGGCCACCAGATCCGTTGTACTCGATACCGAAACCACCGGCATGCCGGTGACCGATGGTCACCGGATCATTGAAATCGGTTGCGTCGAACTGATCGGTCGGCGCCTGACGGGCCGGCATTTTCATGTTTATCTGCAACCGGATCGCGAGAGTGATGAAGGCGCCATCGGCGTTCACGGCATCACCAACGAATTTCTTGTCGGCAAGCCACGTTTTGCCGAAGTCGCCGATGAGTTCTTCGAATTCATCAAAGGCGCGCAGCTGATCATCCACAACGCGGCGTTCGACGTTGGCTTCATCAACAACGAATTCGCCTTGATGGGCCAGCAGGATCGCGCCGACATCACCCAGCATTGCTCGATCCTCGACACCCTGATGATGGCCCGGGAACGTCACCCGGGGCAGCGCAACAGCCTCGATGCGTTGTGCAAACGTTATGGCGTCGACAACTCCGGCCGTGAGCTGCACGGCGCTTTGCTCGACTCGGAGATTCTTGCCGACGTTTACCTGACCATGACGGGCGGCCAGACCAGCCTGTCGCTGGCAGGCAATGCGTCGGACGGTAATGGTTCGGGCGAAGGCGCGGATAATTCTGCTACCGAGATCCGTCGTTTGCCGGCGGATCGTCAGCCAAGCCGGATCATTCGCGCGACGGAAGAAGAGCTGGCGGCGCACCTTGTGCGGTTGGAGATTATCGCCAAATCCGCCGGTGGCCCGGCGTTGTGGACGCAGATTGCCGAGGCTGATGCCCAGGCCTGAGAGATCCTCTGTGGCGAGGGAGCTTGCTCCCGCTCGGCTGCGAAGCAGTCGCAAAATATGTACACCCGTTTTGTCTGAAAGAGTGCAAAGGGACGCTTCGCGCCCCAGCGGGAGCAAGCTCCCTCGCCACAAAAGCCGAGTCAGGCTCAATGAAGCCAAGTGGCCACCCTCGCGCCTTTCGCTGCAACCCTCTACCCTGAGTGCATTGGCGGGTTCGAATCCGCCGCCTCAGGACACTGAGCCCCATGTACAAAGATTTGAAGTTTCCGGTGTTGATCGTCCATCGCGACATCAAGGCCGACACGGTCGCCGGTGACCGTATCCGTGGCATCGCCCGGGAGTTGGAGCAGGAAGGTTTCAGTATCGTTTCGGCCACCGACTACACCGAAGGGCGTCTGGTGGCTTCGACCCATCATGGCCTCGCGTGCATGCTGATTGCCGCCGAGGACGCCAGCACGAATTCGCATCTGTTGCAGAACATGGCCGAACTGATTGGCCTGGCGCGGGTGCGCGCACCGGATCTGCCGATTTTTGCCCTGGGCGAACAGGTCACTCTGGAGAACGCCCCGGCCGATGCCATGGCCGAACTCAATCAGCTACGCGGCATTCTTTACCTGTTCGAAGACACCGTACCGTTCCTCGCCCGGCAAGTGGCGCGGGCGGCGCGCAAGTACCTGGACGGCCTGCTGCCACCGTTTTTCAAGGCACTGGTGCAACACACCGCCGATTCCAATTATTCCTGGCACACCCCCGGTCACGGCGGTGGCGTGGCGTATCACAAGAGTCCGGTGGGGCAGGCGTTCCATCAGTTCTTTGGCGAAAACACGCTGCGTTCGGATTTGTCGGTCTCGGTGCCTGAACTGGGTTCGTTGCTCGATCACACTGGCCCGCTTGCGGAGGCTGAGGCGCGGGCGGCGCGCAATTTCGGCGCCGATCACACGTTTTTCGTGATCAATGGCACCTCGACCGCCAACAAGATCGTCTGGCACTCCATGGTTGCTCGCGACGATCTGGTGCTGGTCGATCGCAACTGCCACAAGTCGGTGTTGCACGCGATCATCATGACCGGCGCGATTCCGCTGTACCTGTGCCCGGAGCGCAATGAGCTGGGGATCATCGGCCCGATTCCGCTGAGCGAATTCAGCCGCGAATCGATCCAGGCCAAGATCGACGCCAGCCCGCTGACCAAGGGCCGCGCACCAAAAGTGAAACTCGCGGTAGTGACCAACTCGACCTACGACGGGCTTTGCTATAACGCCGAACTGATCAAACAACACCTCGGCAACAGTGTCGAAGTGCTGCACTTCGACGAAGCCTGGTACGCCTATGCGGCGTTTCATGAATTCTTCGCCGGGCGTTACGGCATGGCCACTTCACGCAGCGAAGACAGCCCGCTGGTGTTCACCACCCATTCCACGCACAAACTGCTCGCCGCGTTCAGTCAGGCGTCGATGATTCATGTGCAGGACGGCGGTGCGCGACAGCTGGATCGGGATCGTTTCAACGAAGCATTCATGATGCACATCTCGACGTCGCCGCAGTACAGCATCATCGCCTCGCTGGATGTCGCTTCGGCGATGATGGAAGGTCCGGCCGGGCGCTCGCTGTTGCAGGAAACCTTCGACGAAGCCCTGAGTTTCCGTCGTGCGCTGGCCAATCTGCGTCAGCACATCGCGGCCGATGACTGGTGGTTTTCGATCTGGCAGCCGCCGGGCGTCGAAGGTATCGAGCGGGTGAAAACCGCAGACTGGCTGCTGCAGCCGGACGCTGAATGGCACGGTTTCGGCGAGGTCAGTGACGATTACGTCTTGCTCGATCCGATCAAGGTGACGTTGGTGATGCCGGGGTTGAATGCCGGCGGCGCGTTGAGCGAGAAGGGCATCCCCGCCGCCGTGGTCAGCAAGTTCCTCTGGGAGCGCGGGCTGGTGGTGGAGAAAACCGGGTTGTATTCGTTTCTGGTGCTGTTCTCCATGGGCATCACCAAAGGCAAATGGAGCACGCTGCTCACCGAGTTGCTGGAGTTCAAGCGCAGTTACGACGCCAACGTCAGTCTGGCCACGTGCCTGCCGTGTGTCGCGCAGGAAGACACCGCGCGTTATCGCGGCATGGGCCTGCGCGATCTGTGCGATCAATTGCACGCCTGTTATCGCAGCAACGCCACCGCCAAACATCTCAAACGCATGTACACCGTACTGCCGGAAATCGCCATGAAACCAGCCCACGCCTACGATCATCTGGTACGCGGTGAAGTCGAGGCGGTTCCGATCGACGAGCTGGAAGGCAGAATTGCAGCGGTGATGCTGGTGCCGTATCCGCCGGGGATCCCGTTGATCATGCCCGGTGAGCGCTTTACCGAATCGACCCGTTCAATCATCGATTACCTGAAATTTGCCCGCACGTTCGATAGCAGCTTTCCCGGTTTTGTCGCCGATGTGCATGGACTGCAACACGAAGACGAAGGCAATGGACGGCACTACACCGTCGATTGCGTCAAGGAATGAGGACTTTTCCCAGTATGCAACCGGTCATGAATCCGAAATACCCAGGGCTGTCGGTAAGGGTCGCCGATGAAGGTTTTGCGCCTTACATCTGGGGCAGTGACTTCAGTTTTGAAGTCGCCGCTTATGGTGCTGCCGTGATTGGCAAGCCCGTTGAGCAATGGTTGGTGACGCCAATCGTGCCGTATCGCAAGTGTTATGGCATTGATCCCGAGGAATTCAGCAGTTTTCACAATGCCGCCGACAGCGCGATTTTCATGGCGTACCTCGATGACGAGCCGGTCGGTCATCTGGTGATCAGCACCAACTGGAACGGCTTTGCCCATATCGACGAACTGGCCGTGCATGCGCCGGCGCGTCGCCACGGTGTGGCCAAGGCGTTACTCGATGTCGCGCAGTTCTGGAGCCGCAAGAAGAAGCTGCCGGGGATCATGCTGGAAACCCAGAACAATAACCTCGGTGCCTGCCGGTTGTATGAACGGTGCGGCTACGTGATCGGCGGTGTCGACCAGTTGCGCTATCGGGGGATTGACCCGAACACCGCGGAAGTGGCGCTGTTCTGGTATCGATTGTTCGATAACCCGCTGGAGCATCCGGTCAGCTCGACAGCATCGCCTCGGCTTGTTCCGTGAGGATCGCCAGCAGGGTGTGAATGGCGGCGGGGGTGGGGGCGTGCTTGTAAGTCAGCGCGTAGACACTGATCGCCACGGCCGGTGACAGTGGGCACACATCGAGGCCTGCGGTACGGGCGCCGAGGGCGGTGAACGGATCGACGATGGCCAGGCCTTCACCGGCCTCGACCATGCTGCGCATCATCTGATGGGTTTGCACCCGGGTCTGGATGCTCGGCGCCGGGCGCAGGGCCTGGAGTTTGTTTTCCAGCGCCGGGCTCAATGGATCCTGGCCTTCGAGGCCGACCATCGCTTGCCCGGCCAGATCCTGCAGGGAAATGTATTTCTGCTTTGGTTGCAGCCAGCCGTGGGGTGCGAGCAATTGCAGTTTGCCCTGAGCCAGTGGCTGGCAATTGATGTCGGGATGTTCAGGGTCGTGCAGGCTCAGGCCAAGATCGCTTTCGCGTAACAACAGGCTGCGGACGATATCGCGAGTCGATGCACTCATCAGCGTGCACGGGGCATCGGGCAAGCGTCGGCGCAGGGCGGCGAGACTTTGTGGCAGCAGTTGCTGGGCCAGCGGCGGTGTACCGATGATGCGTACGGGTGGGGCGAGGTATTGTTTGAGGCTTCCGGCCAAGCGTTGCACCGGCTCCAGCGCTGCATAGACGTGAGCGATTTCGACTTGCAGCGCCCGCGCCTCGGGGGTCGATTGCAGGCGTCCGCGAACGCTGGCGAACAGCATGAACCCCAACTGACTCTCGGCTTCGCGCAAACGCTCTTCGACCTCGGCCAGCGGCAATTGCAGCCATTCGGCGGCGGTGCCCAGGTGACCGGTCTGCAAGAGCGCCTGAATCACTTCGATATGACGTAAACGCATGCGTGAAGTCCATGTTCAGCAGGTGGGGTCAGGCTGAATCCTACCCCAAGTCTGCGCATATGACTTCTGCTCATAACGGTGAGTTATGAAGCGGTGATTGTCTCAGGTTCGCGAGTCAGGGTGATGCCCGACTGAACCAGCAAAAACTCGTTGTCACTGACCTTGTTGACGCGATCGCCAATGGCCAGCTTGTAGGTGGTAACCGGCTCCGAGCCTGCAATACCGTCTGCCGACGGAGTGGATTCCTGGAACTCATGCACGGAATAAACGCGGCCTTCCGCATCTCTTGCATGGAACTGACCGACGAGTACTGCTGCCATCTGCTTAGAACCTCTGGAGATAAAACGCTTGATTTGCGGCTTGGTAGACCGTCATCAAGGCCTGTAAGTTTTCCTACAGGAAAAAAATAATCAGCACAGGGGAATTTCCCTTGTCTGCTGGTGGAATCGTCACCGGATCATCTATAACTAGTGGCTCCTCCCACGGACCATCGAGAGTCTTCCATGAGCAATGTCTACAACGTCGCTGTAGTGGTCGGTAGCCTGCGCAAAGCTTCGATCAATCGCAAGGTCGCTCTGGCATTGGCAGAGCTGGCCCCTTCGAACCTCAAGCTTGAGATTGTCGAAATTGGTGATCTGCCACTCTATAACGAAGACATCGACGGCGATTCACCGCCGGCAGCCTACAGCACTTTCAGGCAAAAAGTGGCTTCATCCGACGCGGTGCTGTTTGTCACCCCCGAGTACAACCGTTCCGTGCCTGCACCGTTGAAGAATGCCATCGACGTCGGTTCGCGTCCCTATGGCAAGAGTGTCTGGAGCGGCAAGCCGGGCGCGGTGATCAGTGTTTCGCCGGGTGCCATCGGTGGTTTTGGCGCCAACCAGCATTTGCGCCAGTCGTTTGTGTTTCTTGATGTGCCATGTATGCAGCAGCCGGAAGCGTATCTGGGTGGGGCGGGTTCGGCGTTTGATGAATCGGGAAAATTGAGCGAAACGGTGAAACCTTTTCTGCAAAAATTCATCGATGCTTATGGGCAATTTGTAGAGCACCACAAAAAATAAGCCATACACGGGACACAATGTAGGAGTGAGCCTGCTCGCGATAGCGGACTGTCGGTTACCAATCAGTCGACTGACACACCGCTATCGCGAGGAGGCTCACTCCTACAGTTTTTTGTGTTGGCTTCACTATTTCATTTCAATTTAAGGCTGTTGCGGATGCTCGCTGCGTCACTGATTTTCCTGCTGACCATTACCCTCGTGATCTGGCAACCCAAAGGCCTCGGCGTCGGCTGGAGTGCGACCTTGGGCGCCGTGCTGGCGCTGATCTTCGGCGTCGTGCACCTCAGCGACATCCCGCTGGTTTGGCAGATTATCTGGAACGCCACCGGCACCTTCGTCGCGCTGATCATCATCAGTTTGCTGCTCGACGAAGCCGGGTTCTTTAACTGGGCGGCGCTGCACGTGGCGCGATGGGGGCGCGGCAGTGGGCGCAAGTTGTTTGCGTTTATGGTGCTGCTCGGGGCACTGGTTTCGGCGCTGTTCGCCAATGACGGCGCGGCGCTGATCCTCACGCCGATCGTGATTTCGATGTTGCTGGCGCTGCGTTTCTCGCCGGCGGCGACGCTGGCATTTGTCATGGGTGCAGGGTTTATCGCGGATACGGCGAGCCTGCCGTTAGTGGTGTCGAATCTGGTCAACATCGTCTCGGCGGATTTCTTTCACATTGGTTTCAATCGCTACGCGGCGGTGATGGTGCCGGTCAACTTCGTCAGTGTTGCGGCGACGCTGGGCATGTTGTTGTGGTTTTTCCGTCGCGATATTCCGCAGTCCTACGATCCTGAACAACTCGAACACCCGGAGACCGCGATTCACGACAAAGCCACGTTTTATGCCGGTTGGGTGGTGTTGGCGATTTTGTTGATTGGCTGTTTTGCGCTGGAGCCGCTGGGTATTCCGATCAGCGCGATTTCCGCCGTGTGCGCGGCGTTGTTGCTGGGGATCGCCGCCCGTGGGCACAAGATTTCCACGCGCAAGGTGATGAAAGAGGCGCCGTGGCAGATCGTGATTTTCTCGCTGGGTATGTATCTGGTGGTCTATGGCCTGCGCAATGCCGGGCTGACCGGGTATCTGGCAGGGTGGCTGGATGTTTTTGCCGGGCATGGCGTGTGGGGCGCGGCGCTCGGGACCGGGGTGCTGACGGCGCTGTTGTCGTCGATCATGAATAACTTGCCGACGGTGTTGATCGGGTTGCTGTCGATTGATGCGAGTCAGGCGAGCGGGGTGGTCAAGGAGGCGATGATCTATGCCAACGTGATTGGCAGTGACTTGGGGCCGAAGATTACGCCGATTGGCAGTCTGGCGACTTTGCTTTGGCTGCATGTGCTGGAGCGCAAGGGCATTCACATTGGCTGGGGGTATTACTTCCGGGTCGGGATTGTGCTTACGGTGCCGGTGTTGTTGGTGACGTTGGCGGCTTTGGCTTTGCGTTTATCCCTTTAGACCGAGGTGACCCTATCGCGAGCAGGCTCACTCCTACAGGGGAACGCAATCCAATGTAGGAGTGAGCCTGCTCGCGATGGGGCCGGTAAACGCGATACAAAATCTCAAGCTTGGCCGGGGACATTCGGCCAGAGATCGGAAACGAGGAATAGCCGCTCGGCCTCTTCCCATTCGCCTTGGGCATTCTCGGTCAATCGCACCATAAGCTGCGCCGGCGCCAAGGGCTCCAGTGCCTCCAGCCACATCTGCAAGTGCTCATGCCTCCAGGTCTGATCCGCCGGGTAGTGCGCGGGCGCCAGCCAGGCGTGGCGGGGCAGGGGTTGCCAGCGTCCGGCCGGACGTTGCGCGACAAACGCCGGCCAATCCTTCTGATGCAACCAGCTGCCGCGCAAATGCTGCGGGTGTGCACCGTTCGGTGATTCAGCCTGCCCGGGCCACGGGTATAACAAGTAACCGCCAAGCCACAACTGCGCACTGAACACCTCGATATCCAGCGCCGCCAGCACTTCGCGGCTTTCCGGGCGCGCCGAAATCGGCAGTTGATGCTCGGCCAGATGCGCCAGTTTGCGGTCCAGTCGATCATGGCAGCCCGGGCCCAGCCATCGCGCGGGATCGTGGCCGTCGCCATTCTGCGGGCCGAGGTAGAGTTTGATCGCCAGTTCCAGGTGATGCACGCCGTCGCGGTCACGCAGCAGCATGTCCAGTTCACCGAGGGTATGGCCTTCGCGGCGGATCGGCAGGTTCGCCGCAATCAGTTCGATCCCCGGCGCGTGCTCCACGGCAAATTGCCAAAGCCGCTCGTAATACAGGCCCAGGCGCCGGGTGCGTGCCTGCGATAACCAGTGCAGCAAACCGTAGCTGTCGCGATCGAGTTGGCGTAGCCATTGTTCCAGTCGCCCGGGGTCATTCACCCAGTCGCTGCCCGCCAGCGGATGACGCTGTGGCCACGGGGTGGCGGCGAGCATCGGCGGGGCGAGGATGACCCACGCCAGATCACGCACTTCAGGATGGCGTAACTGGTGGGGTAGCGAGAGCAGATCGGGAAATAGGATCATCTTGCGAGCATAGCCTTAAACACGAGGCCATCCTTGAGGCTGAAAGGATTTTGTCTAACGGCAGCTTTCGCCCATAATCGGGTTTTTCGCGTTTTCGATTGTCCGCAGAGGTCCCATGGAGCAATTTCGTAATATCGGCATCATCGGTCGCCTGGGCAGTTCCCAGGTGCTGGATACCGTCCGCCGATTGAAGCGCTTTCTGCTTGATCGTCACCTGCATGTGATTCTCGAAGACACCATCGCCGAAGTCTTGCCGGGCCACGGCCTGCAAACCTCGTCGCGCAAGATGCTCGGTGAAGTCTGCGACATGGTCATCGTCGTCGGCGGTGACGGCAGCCTGCTCGGCGCGGCCCGGGCGTTGGCCAAGCACAATATTCCGGTCCTCGGCATCAACCGTGGCAGTCTCGGTTTTCTCACCGACATTCGCCCGGATGAGCTGGAAGTCGAAGTGGCCAAGGTGCTCGACGGCCATTACCTGGTGGAAAACCGCTTCCTGTTGCAAGCCGAAGTCCGCCGCCATGCCGAGGCCATCGGTCAGGGCGATGCACTCAACGACGTGGTGCTGCATCCCGGCAAGTCGACCCGAATGATCGAATTCGAGCTGTACATCGACGGTCAGTTTGTCTGCAGCCAGAAGGCCGACGGCCTGATCGTTGCCACGCCGACCGGCTCTACTGCGTACGCGCTGTCGGCGGGCGGGCCGATCATGCATCCCAAGCTCGATGCCATTGTGATCGTGCCGATGTATCCCCATATGTTGTCGAGCCGGCCAATTGTGGTCGATGGCAACAGTGAGCTGAAAATCGTCGTGTCGAAAAACATGCAGATTTACCCGCAGGTCTCCTGCGACGGGCAGAACCATTTCACCTGCGCGCCGGGCGACACCATCACCGTCAGCAAGAAGGCCCAGAAGCTGCGGCTGATTCATCCGCTGGACCACAATTACTACGAAGTCTGCCGGACCAAACTTGGCTGGGGCAGCAAGTTGGGTGGTGGAGGCGACTGATGCTCGATCCCGCGCGCAGTTATGACTTGATCGGTGACGTGCACGGATGCGCCCTGACCCTCGAACACTTGCTTGACCGACTCGGTTATCACAAGCACGGCGGGGTCTGGCGACATCCTTCACGCATGGCCGTGTTCGTCGGCGACATCATCGACCGTGGCCCGCGAATTCGCGAGGCACTGCACATCGTCCATGACATGGTCGAGGCCGGTCAGGCCTTGTGCATCATGGGCAACCACGAATTCAACGCGCTCGGCTGGAGCACCCCGGCGCCACCGGGCAGCGGCAAGCAATTCGTCCGTGAGCACACGCCGCGTCATGCGCGCCTGCTCAACGAAACCCTGACCCAGTTCGAAGGCCATCCCGGCGACTGGCATGATTTCCAGCGTTGGTTCTATCAATTGCCGCTGTTTGTCGATGCCGGGCGTTTCCGCGTGGTGCACGCCTGCTGGGATGCCGGGCTGATCGAGCCATTGCGCGCACTGTTCCCGAATGGCTGCGTCGACGAGCACTTCCTGCAGTCCTCGGCAGTGCCCGGCAGTTTTGCCTGCACCGTGTTCGACCGTTTGTTGCGCGGTACCGACATGCGCCTGCCCGATGGCCAGACCATGACCAGCGGTGACGGTCTGGTGCGTTCGTTCTTCCGCACCAAGTTCTGGGAAGACGACCCGAAAACCTACGGCGACATTGTCTTCCAGCCCGACGCACTGCCGGAACCGGTGGCGCAAACCCCGCTGACTTCAACTGAAAAGAACTCGCTGCTGCGCTACGGCGTCGACGAGCCGTTGCTATTCGTCGGCCACTACTGGCGCAGCGGCAAACCGGCGCCGATCCGGCCGAACCTCGCCTGCCTGGATTACAGCGCAGTGCTCTACGGCAAACTCGTTGCCTATCGTCTGGATCAGGAAACACGTCTGGATCCGCATAAATTTGTCTGGGTCGATGTCGAGCGGCCGGAGGTGCTGCAATGAGTTCGGTCGCGGTTTTGCGTCTGCCGCTGGCGGCGGATCTGAGCGGTTTCGTTAAACTGCTGCAACGCATGCAGGTGCCACATCGAGTCAGCGAGGAGGCCGGTGAACAGGTGTTGTGGGTGCCGTCGGAGATCAGCGACGACGTGCGTTCGCTGTACGAGCGTTTTCCCGCCGGCGATCCTGATCAGCAACTGGACATCCCGGTCGCCCGGACAATCAAACGCCCGAGCTTCGTCGAACAGCTGAAATACGCCAAAGCCACCGGTTTCATCCTGTTGCTGTGCCTGATTGTCGGCGGCCTGACCTTTCTCGGTGAAAACCTTGAAACCCTGCGCTGGCTGACCTTTCTCGACTTCCGGGTGATCGGCGACTACATCCATTTCACGCCGCTTGAAGACAGCCTTGCGGCAGGGCAATGGTGGCGGTTGGTGACGCCGATGCTGATCCACTTCGGCATCCTGCATCTGGCCATGAACGGCATGTGGTACTGGGAACTGGGGCGGCGCATCGAGTCGCGTCAGGGCAGTATCAACCTTATCGGATTGACCTTGCTGTTCAGCCTGGTCTCCAACTACGCACAGTTCGCCTGGAGCGGCCCGACCTTGTTTGGCGGCTTGTCCGGCGTGCTCTACGGCCTGCTTGGGCACTGCTGGATTTTCCAGTTGCTGGCGCCTAACCCGGCTTATCGCCTGCCGCGTGGTGTTTTGGTGATGATGCTGGTGTGGCTGCTGGTGTGCATGTCCGGACTGATCTCGATGATCGGTTTCGGCGAAATCGCCAACGCCGCCCACGTCGGCGGGTTACTCATCGGATGCTTCACCGGTTTGTTGGGCGGTTTGTATAACCGCCGTAAACTGGCCGCCTAAAATTTCAGTAGATAAAGAACACGGAGACCCTGATGTCCTCTTTTAACGACATGATCAACAACATCACCCCGGATATCTACGAGAGCCTGAAACTGGCCGTGGAAATCGGCAAGTGGTCTGACGGTGGCAAGCTCACCGCCGAACAGCGCGAGCTGTCGTTGCAGGCGATGATCGCCTGGGAAATGCAGAACCTGCCTGAAGACCAGCGCACCGGTTACATGGGCCCGCAAGAATGTGCGTCGAAGTCGATCGAAGTGCCGAACATCCTGTTCAAGTCGGATGCCATCCATTGATCGAGATTGGCCGCGGTGCAATCAGCAAAATGTCGGCGCGCCTGGACGGGCCGAATGTGCAATACGCGTTTCGTCTGGATGACGTCGAGGTGCCGGTCAACCCTTTGATCGGCACCACGGTGCGTCTGGAATACCTGGGGGCGATCCACTGCACCCATTGCGGGCGCAAGACCAAAACCAGTTTCAGTCAGGGCTATTGCTACCCGTGCATGACCAAACTGGCCCAGTGCGATATCTGCATCATGAGCCCGGAGCGCTGCCACTATGACGCTGGCACTTGCCGCGATCCGGTGTGGGGCGAGCAGTTCTGCATGACCGATCACGTGGTTTACCTGGCCAACTCGTCGGGCATCAAGGTTGGCATCACTCGTGCTACCCAGTTGCCGACCCGTTGGCTCGATCAGGGTGCGAGTCAGGCGTTGCCGATCATGCGTGTTTCGACACGGCAGCAGTCGGGCTTCGTTGAAGACTTGTTCCGCAGCCAGGTGGCCGACAAGACCAACTGGCGTGCACTGCTCAAGGGCGATGCCGTGGCGGTGGATCTGGCGCAGGTGCGCGATCAGTTGTTCGAAAGTTGCGCCGAAGGCCTGCAAGGCTTGCAGGAGCGATTCGGCCTACAAGCAATTCAGACGATTGCCGATGTAGAACCTCTCGAAATCCGCTATCCGGTCGAGCAATACCCGGCCAAGATCGTCAGCTTCAACCTGGACAAGAACCCGATTGCCGAAGGCACGCTGCTGGGGATCAAGGGCCAGTACCTGATCTTCGACACCGGCGTGATCAACATTCGTAAGTACACGGCTTACCAGCTCGCCGTGCATCAATAAGGACTCCAGCATGCGCACCGAACAACCGAAGATGATTTACCTGAAGGACTATCAGGCGCCCGAGTACCTGATCGACGAAACACACCTGACCTTCGAGTTGTTCGAGGACCACAGCCTGGTCCACGCGCAACTGGTGATGCGCCGCAACCCGGCACGGGGCGCTGGCCTGCCGCCGCTGGTGCTGGATGGCCAGCAACTGGAGCTGCTCTCGGTGACGCTCGCCGATAAAGAACTGGCTGACGGCGACTATCAGTTGTCCGAGAACCATCTGACCCTGCAACCGACCAGCGCAACCTTCACGGTCGACACCAGCGTCAGGATCCACCCGGAAACCAACACCGCACTGGAAGGCCTGTACAAGTCCGGCACGATGTTCTGCACCCAGTGCGAGGCCGAAGGTTTCCGCAAGATCACCTATTACCTCGACCGTCCGGACGTGATGAGCAAGTTCACCACCACCGTGGTCGCCGAACAGCACAGCTATCCGGTGCTGCTCTCCAACGGCAACCCGATCGCCTCGGGTCCGGGCGAAGACGGCCGGCACTGGGCAACGTGGGAAGACCCGTTCATGAAACCGGCGTACTTGTTCGCGCTGGTGGCCGGTGACTTGTGGTGCGTTGAAGACACTTTCACCACCATGACCCATCGCAACGTCGCGCTGCGCATCTACGTCGAGCCGGAAAACATCGACAAGTGCCAGCACGCGATGAACAGCCTGAAGAAGTCGATGCGCTGGGACGAAGAGGTTTACGGTCGCGAGTACGATCTGGACATCTTCATGATCGTCGCGGTGAATGACTTCAACATGGGCGCGATGGAGAACAAAGGCCTCAACATCTTCAACTCCAGCGCCGTGCTGGCCCGCGCCGAAACTGCCACCGATGCCGCGCATCAGCGCGTCGAGGCGATCGTCGCCCACGAATACTTCCACAACTGGTCGGGCAACCGCGTGACCTGCCGCGACTGGTTCCAGCTGTCGCTGAAGGAAGGCTTCACCGTGTTCCGCGATTCCGGCTTCTCCGCCGACATGAACTCGGCCACGGTCAAGCGCATTCAGGACGTCGCCTACCTGCGTACCCACCAGTTCGCCGAAGATGCCGGCCCGATGGCTCACGCCGTGCGCCCGGACAGCTTCATCGAGATTTCCAACTTCTACACCCTGACCGTGTACGAAAAGGGCTCGGAAGTGGTCGGCATGATCCACACCTTGCTTGGCGCTGAAGGCTTCCGTAAGGGCAGCGACCTGTATTTCGAACGCCATGACGGTCAAGCCGTGACCTGCGACGATTTCATCAAGGCCATGGAAGATGCCAACGGTGTCGACCTGACCCAGTTCAAACGCTGGTACAGCCAGGCCGGTACACCGCGTCTGGCGGTAAGCGAGTCTTACGACGCTGCGGCGAAAACCTACAGCCTGACCTTCCGCCAGAGCTGCCCGGAAACCCCGGACAAAGTGGAAAAACTGCCGTTCGTGATCCCGGTCGAACTCGGCCTGCTCGACAGCAAGGGCAACGAAATTGCCCTGCGTCTGGCCGGTGAAGCCTCGGCGCAAGGCACCACTCGGGTGATCTCGGTGACTGAAGCCGAGCAGACCTTCACTTTCGTTGATATCGCTGAGCAACCGCTGCCTTCGTTGCTGCGCGGCTTCTCGGCGCCGGTGAAACTGAGCTTTCCGTACAACCGCGATCAACTGATGTTCCTGATGCAGCACGACAGCGACGGCTTCAACCGCTGGGACGCCGGTCAGCAACTGTCGGTGCAGGTGCTGCAAGAGCTGATCGCCCAGCAGCAGAAGGGCGAGAGCCTGGTGCTCGATCCACGTCTGATTTCGGCGCTGAAAACAGTGCTCTCCGACGAGTCGCTGGATCAGGCGATGGTTGCCGAAATGCTTTCGCTGCCAGGCGAGGCGTACCTCACCGAAATCAGCGAAGTGGCTGACGTCGACGCCATTCATATCGCTCGCGAGTTCGCCCGTAAGCAACTGGCGGACAATCTGTTCGAAGCGCTGTGGCTGCGTTATCAGGCCAACCGCGACCTGTCGAAGCAGACTCCGTACGTGGCCGAAGCCGAGCATTTCGCCCGTCGTGCTTTGCAGAACATTGCGCTGTCGTACCTGATGCTCAGCGGTAAACCGGAAGTGCTGGCAGCGGCGCTGGAGCAATTCGAAACGGCCGACAACATGACCGAGCGCCTGACCGCGCTGGCGGTGTTGGTCAACTCGCCGTTCGAAGAGCAGAAAGCGTTAGCGCTGGCGAGTTTCGCCGAGCACTTCAAGGACAACCCGCTGGTCATGGATCAGTGGTTCAGCGTCCAGGCTGGCAGCACTTTGCCCGACGGTCTGGAACGCGTGAAGGCGTTGATGCAGCACCCGGCGTTCAACATCAAGAACCCGAACAAGGTGCGGGCACTGGTCGGTGCATTTGCCGGGCAGAACCTGATCAACTTCCACGCGGCGGACGGCTCCGGCTATCGCTTCCTCGCGGATCTGGTGATCGAGCTGAACGGCTTCAACCCGCAGATCGCTTCGCGCCAACTGGCGCCGCTGACTCGCTGGCGCAAATATGACGGTGCGCGACAGGCGTTGATGAAAGGTGAGCTGGAGCGGATTCTGGCGTCGGGGCAGTTGTCGAGTGATGTGTATGAGGTGGTGAGCAAGAGCTTGGCGTAAGGTGTTTTAACACCAAGCCCTGTGGGAGCTGGCTTGCCAGCGATAGCGGTCTATCAGTCAACATTGATGTTGAATCTGCTGCCGTCATCGCGGGCAAGCCCGCTCCCACAGTTGTTTTGCGTTACTTCAAATCAAACCGGTCGAGGTTGGTGACTTTCGTCCAGGCCGCCACGAAATCCTTGACGAACTGTTCCTTGGCATCCGAACTGGCATACACCTCGGCCAGCGCTCGCAGTTGCGCATTGGAACCAAACACCAGATCAACCCGCGTCGCCGTCCACTTCACGCTGCCGGTTTTACGGTCGCGTCCTTCGAACTCATCCGCTTCCCGTGTGGTGGGCTTCCACTCCACGCCCATGTCCAGCAGATTGGTGAAGAAGTCGTTGGTCAGCGCTTCAGTCTGGCTGGTGAACACACCATGACGCGTGCCCCCGACGTTGGTATTCAATACCCGCAAACCACCCAGCAACACAGTCATTTCCGGCGCGGTGAGGGTCAGCAGTTGCGCTTTGTCGATCAACAGCGCTTCGGCCGAAACGGTGTATTTACCCTTGCTGTAGTTGCGGAAACCATCGGCAATCGGCTCGAGGAAACCAAACGAATCGACGTCGGTTTGCTCTTGCGTAGCATCGGTACGCCCCGGTGTGAACGGCACGCTGACCGAATGCCCGGCATTTTTCGCCGCTTGTTCGACCCCGGCGTTACCCGCCAGCACGATCAGATCCGCCAGCGAGACTTTCTTGCCGGATGCGCCACCGTTGAACTCGCCCTGAATCCCTTCCAGGGTTTTCAGCACATTGGCCAATTGCCCAGGCTGGTTGGCTTGCCATGACTTTTGCGGTTCCAGACGCAAACGACCACCGTTGGCGCCGCCTCGTTTGTCCGAGCCCCGGAAGGTCGATGCAGCGGCCCAGGCAGTCGAGACCAGTTGCGATACGGATAGGCCTGACGCCAGCACTTTACTTTTCAGCGCGGCCGCGTCGTTGTTGTCGATCAATGGATGAGTGGCAGCAGGAATCGGGTCTTGCCACAGCAGCTCTTCGGTTGGCAATTCGGGGCCAAGGTAGCGAGACAGCGGGCCCATGTCGCGGTGGATCAATTTGTACCAGGCGCGAGCAAACGCGTCGGCCAGTTGATCCGGGTTGGCGAGGAAGCGCCGCGAGATCTGCTCGTAGGCCGGGTCGAAACGCAGCGCCAAGTCAGAGGTGAGCATGGTTGGCGAGAGTTTTTTGCTCGGGTCATGGGCATGCGGAACAGTACCGGCACCCGCGCCGTTTTTCGGAATCCACTGATGCGCGCCGGCCGGACTCTTGGTCAGCTCCCACTCGAAGCCGAACAGGTTTTCCAGGTAATTGTTGCTCCACTGGGTGGGCGTGGTGGTCCAGGTCACTTCGAGGCCGCTGGTGATGGTGTCGGCACCTTTACCGCTGCCGAAGGCGTTACGCCAGCCGAGACCTTGTTCTTCAAGGCCGGCGGCTTCCGGCTCAGGGCCGACATTGTCGGCAGGGCCGGCGCCATGGGTCTTGCCGAAGGCGTGGCCGCCGGCAATCAGTGCCACGGTTTCCTCATCGTTCATGGCCATGCGGCCGAAGGTTTCGCGGATATCGAGGGCCGACTTCACGGGGTCCGGGTTGCCTTCCGGGCCTTCCGGGTTCACGTAGATCAGGCCCATCTGTACGGCGGCGAGCGGGTTTTCCAGATTGCGTTCGCCCTGATCGGTGCGGCTTTCCTCTTTGCCGTGCAAATCCGGTTCAGCCACCAGCGTACCGTCGCCGGGTTCCTGCATGGCGGACTTGTCCTTGCCATAACGGCTGTCGCCGCCCAGCCATTCATGTTCCGAGCCCCAGTACACGTCTTCGTCCGGTTCCCAGACGTCGGGACGGCCGCCGGAGAACCCGAAAGTCTTGAAGCCCATCGATTCCAGCGCGACGTTACCGGTGAGCACAATCAGGTCAGCCCATGAGATGTTGCGGCCATATTTCTGTTTGATCGGCCACAGCAGACGGCGGGCCTTGTCGAGGCTGACGTTGTCCGGCCAGCTGTTGAGCGGGGCGAAACGCTGTTGCCCGGAACCCGCACCACCGCGGCCATCGGCCGTGCGATAGGTGCCGGCGCTGTGCCAGGCCATGCGGATGAAGAGCGGGCCGTAGTGACCGAAGTCGGCCGGCCACCAGTCCTGGGAATCGGTCATCAAGGCGCGCAGGTCTTGTTTCAGCGCCTGGAAATCCAGGCTTTTGAAAGCTTTGGCGTAGTCGAAGTCCTTGCCCAACGGGTCGGACTTGGGCGAGTGCTGACTCAGGATTTTCAGGTTGAGTTGATTCGGCCACCAGTCACGGTTCGTCGTACCACCACCGGCGGCGTGGTTGAACGGGCATTTCGATTCGTTTGCCATGTTCGGATCCTTATCAGGTCTGCTACGGCCGGCTCGTGCCGACTTCGGACTAGTAAGGCTAGACCCGACTGGGTGAGTCAGCTAATAGCCCGACTATTGGAGGCTGATAGGCGCAGTCTTTCAGGATTAATTTGCGCCTGTCGCGACGGCCTGACGTATCCACGCCGGGGCTGAAATCCGCGTCCTTGAGCGTTTGGAGACAGGCAAAAAGTCAAAATCGTAATGACAGATTGGAATGTTATTGTATAACATTAAATTCGTTTCATTCTGTTTCTGCCGGCGTGTTGTGCAAAAACGCTGCAGCGATGTTCACTTTTCTGCTCATGGAAGTTCTGAAATGCCTGCCCGTTCCCAGCCCCTGCAACGACGCCTGACTCCCTTGGCCGCCGCGCTGCTGATTGCTTCACCGGTATTCGCCGCTGACACCCTCGAATTGCAACCGCAAGTGATTACCGGCAATCCCTTGGGCAGCCAGACGCTGGCCTCACCGACGACAGTGCTCAGTGGCGATGACCTTACGCTGGCACAGAGGGGCAGCCTCGGTGAAACCCTGAACAAACAGCCCGGCGTGTCATCGTCGTATTTCGGCCCGGGGGCCAGTCGCCCGATCATTCGTGGTCAGGACGGTGACCGGATTCGTATCCTGCGCAACGGTGTCGGCGCGCTGGATGCTTCGTCGCTGTCTTACGATCACGCGGTGCCGCTGGATCCGGTCAACGTCGAACGCATTGAAATCGTCCGTGGCCCGGCAGCACTGCTTTACGGTGGCAGCGCCATCGGCGGGGTGGTCAACACCTTCGATAACCGCATTCCCACCGAAGCCATCGACGGCATCCACGGTGCTGGCGAACTGCGTTACGGCGGCGCCGATACCACCCGCAGCAGCGCCGGCAAACTCGAGGCGGGTAACGGTGAATTCGCCCTGCACCTGGACGCCAGTGCCCGGGAATTCAATGACCTGAAAATTCCCGGTTATGCGAAGACCGGCGCTGAGCGCGCCAACGATGACGGTGATTCACGCAAGCATCGTCTGGCCAATAGTGACGGTCGTCAGGACGGCGGCGCAGTCGGCGGTTCGTACACCTGGGATGACGGCTACGCCGGTCTTTCGTACAGCAATTACGACTCCAACTACGGCTCGCCCGCCGAAGACGATGTGCGCATTCGCATGGAGCAAGAGCATTACGCCTTTGCCTCGCAGATACGCAATCTCGACGGGCCGTTCAGCTCGATCAAACTCGATGCCGGATACACCGATTATCAACATCGGGAAATCGAGGGCGGAGAGGTTGGCACGACGTTCAAGAACAAGGGTTATGAGGCTCGGGTCGAAGCTCGGCACCAGCCGCTGGGGCCATTCGATGGGGTGATCGGCGCACAGGTCAGCCGCAACGAGTTTTCCGCGCTGGGTGAAGAAGCGTTTGTGCCGCAGACCGATACGAATGCCGGTGCGCTGTTCATTCTTGAGGAGCTGCAAGCCACCGAGCGACTGTTGTTCACCCTAGGTGGACGACTTGAGCACACCACGGTTGATCCGGATGCCAAAGGCAACGAGCGCTTCGCCAATGCCAACCGCTCGAGCAGTTTCACCGCCGGCAGCCTGTCGTCCGGTGCGGTCTACACGCTGACGCCGGTTTGGTCGGTGGCCGCCACCCTCGGTTACACCGAGCGCGCCCCGACGTTCTATGAGTTGTACGCCAACGGTGCACATGTCGCGACCGGCACTTATGAGGTCGGCGACGCCGGGCTGTCGAAAGAGAAAGCCGTCTCCAGCGACCTTGCACTGCGTTTCGACAACGGCACGCACAAGGGCAGCGTCGGTGTGTTCTACAGCCACTTTTCCAACTACATCGGCTTGCTCGGTACCGGCCGAATGCTGAATGACGAAGGCGAGGAGGACGGCGGCGGCATTCCTGAGTACGCTTACTCGGGTGTGCGGGCGCGCTTCAGTGGCATAGAAGCCCAGGATCGCTGGAGCCTCGGCGAGAATGCCTACGGCAAGTTTGCCCTGGAGCTGTCGGGGGATTACACCCGCGCGAAGAACCTGGATAACGGCGAGGATTTGCCGCGCATCGCGCCGTTACGCTTGAACAGCGGTTTGCTGTGGGAACTCGACCGTTGGCAGGCGCGGATCGAAATCGAACACGCCAGTTCGCAGCATCGCGTGCCGGCCAATGAAAGCAGCACGGATGGCTACACCACGCTGGGTGCCAATGTGGGTTATCACTTTGACGTCGGCCAAAGCAAATGGCTGGCCTTCGTCGATGCCGATAACCTGACCAACCAAACCGTGCGTTACGCCAGTTCTATCCTTCGCGACGTTGCACCGGCGCAAGGCCGGAGCATTCAGGTGGGATTGCGCACCACGTTCTAAACCACTCCCCCGTGTAGGAGCTGCCGCAGGCTGCGATCTGTTGATGTTGTTTTTAAAAGACAAGGTCAAAAGATCGCAGCCAGCGGCAGCTCCTACAGAGGAGGCGTTCCCGGGCCAAGCGTGGGAACGATCAAGAGGGGCGGGTGATCAGGTGGACTGCGCGGCTTCGTCTTCCGGCACGTCGTCGAGCATGTCTTCCTGGCCTGGCAATTCCGTGATCACGCTGAAATCGGTGACCTCGACGGCCCCGAGGCCATAACCCAGCAGATGGAATGAAAAGGCTTTGCGCGGCAGCGGGTTTTCGAAGCTGAAATCCATCTCCAGTGGCTGATCGGCAGTGGCGACCATTTCCGCCGGCAATCCCAGTTGCACGTCCTGTTCGAATTCCTTGGCCTTGAGCTGAATGTACGCGGCCTGCTGCGGATCCACTGAACGCACCGTCAGGCGTACGCGGGTGTGTGAGCCCTTGGGCATCTCAAGGTATTGCGCACCGATCAGGTTGTCGGCCCAGTCATTGTTGATCTGGGCTTGCAGCGGAATGACGTTGTTGCTGCCGAACTGATAACGATGATTCAACGGGGTGCGTAGCAGCGACAGGTCGAGTGCGGTGGCGCGGGCCGCAATCTGGCGGGCGCGCAGACCGCTGTAGGTGCCTTTGAAGGTGGCGCTCTCGGCGATGAAACCGGCACTTTCGTAATAGCGGCAGCGGCGCGGCATGTCACATTCGGAAAAAATCCCCTTGCCGTCGTGATAGCGCAGTTTGCCGTTGGTGAACGACATGATTTCGCGGCCGGAATCGTAGTCGCGAAACAGCGAACGCCCGGTCAGGGCGGTAGGCACCGGCAGGTCGAAGTAATCGAGGATCGACGCGCTCAGGTCGACATGGCCATACACCCCGGCGTTGAGTCGCGGCAGTTGTTCTTGTTCAGGTGCCAGTGTCAGGTTGAAACCCCAGGAAGAGGCCAGACGCACGCCGTCAATGCCGTGGGATTCATCCGAGGTGATCACCACCAGCGTGTCTTTCAACACCCCCTGACGCTCAAGACCGCTGAGGAACTGATCCAGCGCATCATCCAGATAACCGACAGCAGCCTGCTTCGGTGTGTCGTAGCGCTCCAGATAGTCTTCCGGCGCGGAGTAGGGCTGATGGGTGCCCACCGTCAGCAGCGTCAGCATCCACGGTTGCTTTTGCTTTTTCAGTTGGCCGACATAATCCAGCGCACCTTCGAAGAAGGCCTTGTCGTCCTTGCCCCACGGGAATTCCAGATAGTTGCTGTTGGTGAACCACTCCAGGCCATGCGTCGCATCGAAACCGATGTGCGGCATGATCTTGTCTTTGGCCATGAAACGCAGGCCCGCGCCTTGTAGATAGTGGGTGGTGAAACCGTTCTGGCGCAGTTGCGCTGGCAGGCAGGCCTGATTACGTTCCTTCTGGGTGAGCATTTCCACACCTTTCGGCGTGCCGTTGTTCAGTTTGTCGTAATCACCGCAGAGCATGGCGTATAGACCGCGAATGGTCTGGTGCGTATGCAGGACGTAGTCCGGAGTGTTCATGCCGCGCTGGGCCCAGCGGCTGAGTCTGGGCATCAGGTCTTCCTGATAATGGCTGCCGATGGCTTCGCGATTGGCGCGGATGTAGGCGCCGGGAATGCCTTCGAGGGTGATCACCAACACGTTGCGCGCCTGACCCGGAGCGGCCAGCAGCCTGTGGCCATCGAGATCGACGTCGGTGAGGCCGGCCATGGGTGGCGCGACTTCTTCGACATCACCGTCCAGCCACTCCTCGGCCTGGATCTGCACATCAGCGACCTGAGTAGCCAGCAGTTGATGGGGCAAGTTGTACGCTCGCCACGGGTCTTCTTCGCTCGGCCACAGATTCTGTGCGCCCCAGTGCGCGGCAAACAGCGCCAGCGGCGCGGCCCAGAAAGCGCGGGGCAGGGCCGGGCGGGCAATGCCGCGTCCGGCAAACTGTGTCAGCAACCAGACCATCAACGCCAGCAGCAACGTGATACCCAGCGCCGGATGTGCCAGCCCACCGCCAGTGGAGTTTTCGACAAATTGCGGATCGAACAGGTAATGCAGATCGGCAGGACTGGGCAGGCGGCCGACGGCGCTGACCAGTTCGGCCGTCGCCACCGCCAGCAACCCCCAGAACAACAGCACCGGCAAAGCCAGCCACCACGCACGGCGATGCAGCAACAGCACCAGCAGGCTGCCGATGGCCAGGTCCGACAAATAACCCAACGGCGTCGACCAGCCAAGCGCGGCACGCAGGCATACCGGCACGATCAACAGGAGAAAAATCAGCGAAAAGAGGCGGGCAGAAGGATGCCTCAGCCCATTCAAAAGAACGCTCACAAAAAAAGACCTTCCAGTCATTAAATCGTCAAAAAAGTGTGCGCGATGATACCAAGGGAGAGCTGTCTGATCGCCTTTTTAAACGCACAGGTGATGCGTTCGGCGGATTTATTGTTTCAGGCTGTTTACGCCTGTAGGCGTTGCGGCACGCTGCGATCTTTTGATTCAAGAACACGATCAAAAGATCGCAGCCTCGTTGCACTCGACAGCTCCTACAAGGTTTTTTGTTTGGCGACGATCCTTTGATCCATTAACGCTGCATTTGCGAACCCTTCGGATTTACAATGCCCGACCTCTGATGGAGATCAACCTCGGTGGATGTTCTCGCGCAAATTCATGCTCATCTTGAACGGTGGGTCATCACCCCGGTTACCGGGCAATTTGTCGGCCTGTTCGACTTCAACGGTCGCGTCGGTGTGGTGTTCATCCTTGCGTCCTACAGCGTCGCCTACCTGCTGTTTCGCTACAGGTCATCTCGCGGACTGACGCCAGCACGTTCTTTTTGGCAATTCATCGGTGGCGGTGGTGTATTCGGCCATCGCTCGGCGTGGCTGGATTATCGCTACTACTTCATCAAAGCCATTCTCAAAGTCGTATGGGTGCTGCCGATCGTGGCGCTGGTCGATCCCTACCTTCTGCATTCCGGCGACTATCAGCGATTTTTCAGCCACCTCTGGGGTGCCCGTGAGCAGTTGCCCGATTACCCGTTAATTGCGCTGTTTTACGGATTGGGCGTGTTTCTGCTCAAGGACTTCCTGCATTACTGGGTTCATCGGGCGTTTCATTCGCGGTATCTGTGGGCATTCCATAAGGTTCATCATTCGGCACCGGTTTTGGTGCCGGCCACCGCTAGCCGGATCCACATTGTCGAAACGCTGGTCGAAAGGCTGGTCATGACGGCGGGGATCGCGGCATTTTCCGGAGGGGTCTGGTATGCCTGCGGAGGAGAGGTCAGTCGCTATACCTTGTTCGGTGTGACGTGGCTGGTGCTGATCCTCAACAGTCTGGCGGCGAGTCTGCGGCACAGTCATGTGTGGTTTTCGTTTGGCCCCAGGATCGAACATGTGCTGAACAGTCCTGCTCAACATCAAATCCACCACAGCGATGCGCCGCACCATTTCAACAAAAACTTCGCCACCAACCTGTCTGTGTGGGACTGGATGTTCGGTACGTTGTACGTCACCACGGCGACGCCGGAGAAGTTGCATTTCGGCACGGGGCAGGCCGACCACGAGCGCTATCTCACGCTCTACAGCCTGATCGTCACGCCCTTCGTGGAGGCGGCGCGACACTTGTCGGCGAAGCGAGCACGGGCAATCGATATGCGATAGCCGGTATTGATAGCGAGTGCGGTTCAGCCCAACCCATCATCAAAGATGCTTTCAATCGGCATCTCGAACGCCCGGGCAATCTGAAACGCCAACGGCAAGCTCGGGTCGTAGCGCTCGTTCTCGATGGCGTTGATCGTCTGGCGCGAGACGTTCAGCCGTTCGGCCAGATCGACCTGTGACCATTTGCGTTCGGCGCGCAGTTCCTTCAGGCGGTTTTTCATTGGTAGCGGCGTCGGGCAATTTGCAGGCCAAGGATCCACATCAAGCCCATCACGGGCCACACGCAGGTCCATGGAATATGCGGGGCGCCGACGTTTTCCAGAAAACCGTAGCTGAAGGTCAGCAGGGCCGAGGCGGCGAAGGCGAAACCCAGCGCTTCGAACTGGATGCGCAGGTGCATTTCGTCCATGCGCCGCATGTTGCGCACGATGGCCCAGCACATCAATCCCGCCGGAATCATCGGCGTCACCGCGACAACTGAGCGCAGCACAATATTGGCCTCCATCAGGTACTGCGAGGCGATCAGTGATGCAGTCAGCACCAGCATATAAAGGATCAATGCGGCGCCCATTTCGAGGTAATAGCGGTTCATGCTTCACTTCCCATGTAAAAGACCCTTTACATACTCGCTGAAGACTTTTCCGATGTAAAGCCTGCTTTCCATGAGTCTCTAGAGCGCCTCACATTTCTTGAGCCAAAAAAAACGGGGCGGCCTGATCAAAAATCAGGCCGCCCCGTGGGTCTTGCAGTCAGTCAGATCAATGCATTTTGCTGTGATCGTGACCTTCCATGTTGGTCAGTGAACGCACGGCGGCCTTCACTTCAACGGTTTCTTTCTCGCCCTTGGCGTTTTCCACGGTCAGGGTCAGCGGCACGGTTTGGCCTTCTTTCAACTGACCGGTCAGGCCCATCAGCATCACGTGGTAGCCATTCGGATCAAGCTTGACGGCTTTGCCGGCTGGCAGTTCGACGAACTTCACCGGGCCCATGCTCATGACGTCATTCTTCATGGTCATTTCGTGGATCTGCACGTCTTTGGCCACCGGGGTCGCGACGCTGAGCAACTTGCTGTCGCTGTCGGCGGTGAGGGTCATGAACGCGCCGCTGGCGGACTGGGTCGGTACGGTCGCGCGCACCCAGGCATCGTCGACCTGGGTCTGTGCCGAAACCTGGAATGCCAGGCCCAGCAGGGACAGAGCGAGTACGCCGCGTTTGATGTGGTTCAGAACAGGTTGCATCAGCAGACCTCCATAACAGTAAGCAAATCTTCCGTGCATTCTTCTGCCGAAAGTGAGGTGGACAGACCCAGGCGCAAGCCGCCGTTGGAGTCGTAAACGTAACTGGTGGCGGTGTGCGAGATGGTGTACGTGTCGCCGGCCGGGACTTTCTCGTAGAACACGTCGAATTCCTTGGCCGTGGCCTGGGTTTCCTCAAGCGTGCCGTACAGCGCAACGAACGTCGGGTCGAAGGCCTTCATGTAGGCGTCGAGGATTTCTGGCGTGTCGCGCTCAGGATCGAGGGAGATGAAAATCACCTGCAAGCGATCGCCATCGGCGCCCATCAGCTTTTTGATTTTCGCCGCGCGGGCCAGGGTGGTCGGGCAGACTGCCGGGCATTGGGTGAAGCCGAAAAACACCATCGGCATCATGCCGCGAAAGCTCGACAGCGTCATGGTTTCGCCATCGGTGTTCTTCAGCTTGAAGGTGCGCCCCATGATCTTGTTACTCAGATCCTTGCCGTACTTGTACGACAATTGGCCGCGGGTGTCGCAACCGGCGAGCAGGCCGAGCCCGAGTACGCCCATTCCCGCAAGTACCTTGCGGCGAGTCAACAAAGCCGTCATCTAATACCGCCTTTTGCAGCCCGTCAGTCGACAGGACTGGCGGGGGGTTAACCGTAAAAGCGGCGCATGATACCAAACTGAACCGATGAGTCGGTTTTTGATCGGCTGACAGGTTGTCGCAGTACGACAAAAGGTGTAAGAAAAAGTGACGGGTGCTTACTGAATCGTCGCCTCTGCAGCCCGCCAACCGCCGCCCAGCGCGGTGTACAGATTCACTTCGGCGACCAGTTGCGCGAGGCGGTCGCTGATCAGCCCTTGTTGAGAGCTGAACAGTGAACGCTGGGCATCGAGAAACACCAGACTGCTGTCGACGCCATTCTGATAACGGTGTTGCGCCAGGTTGTAATAGTCCTGAGTGGCTTGCACCAGATCGCGCTGCGCCTGTAATTGCTGCTGATAGGTGCTGCGTGCCGCCAGCCCATCGGCGACTTCCTGAAACGCTGTCTGAATCGATTTTTCGTATTCGGCCACGGCCACGTCTTTCTGCAATTTCGAATAATCAAGGCTGGCGCTCAGGCTGCCGGCATTGAATATCGGCAGGCTGATCTGCGGCTGAAACGTCCATGCCCCGGAGCCTGCGCCGAACAAACCCGACAGATCGCGACTGGAAGTACCGGCATTGGCCGTCAGGCTGACGCTGGGAAAAAACGCCGCCCGCGCCGCGCCGATGTTGGCGTTGGCCGCTTTGAGTTTGTACTCGGCCTGAAGAATGTCCGGGCGTCGTTGCAGCAGATCCGACGGCAGACCGGCCGGCAGTTGCTGCACCAGATCGCTGGCCAGCGGACGTGCGGGCAAGGACTCGGGCACTGGCGCGCCGACCAGTAGCGTCAGGCTGTTCAGGTCCTGCGCGACCTGGCGTTGATAACGCGCCAGATTCGCCCGCGAGGTATCAACGCTGGTCTTCGCTTGCGCCTGCTCCAGTGCCGACGACTTGCCGGCCTCGCGGTTGCGCGTGGTCAGGTGCAGGCTCTGCTCATCGGCGATGAGGGTCTCGCGGGTCAGGGCCAGCAGTTCCTGATCGGCGCGCCAGGTCAGGTAGGCGTTGGCGACGTTGGCCACCAGGCTCAACTGTGCACTGCGCCGCGCTTCTTCGGTGGCCAGCCAGGTTTGCAAGGCCTGCTCGCTGAGGCTGCGCACACGGCCGAAAAAATCCAGCTCATAGGCGCTGATGCCGAGGTTGACCGCGTAGGTCGAGTTGATCATGGCTTTGCTGCGGGTCACGCTCGGCGGCATGCGTTGCCGCGATTCGCTGGCATTGGCCGACACCGCCGGCAGCAGGTCAGCGCGCTGAATGCGGTATTGCGCCTGAAAGGCTTCGACGTTGAGTGCCGCTACGCGCAGGTCGCGGTTATTGACCAGGGCACTTTCGATCAGCTGTTGCAGGGCCGGGTCGTTGAACAGCGTGCGCCAGTCTTCGTCGGTCGTTGCCGCCTGCGGGCCTTGCGGATATTGCGCGGCACTCGGTGAGGCGGGGCGTTGATAGTCGGGAATCAGAGAGCAGCCCGCCATCAGCATGGCCATGGACAGCAGGGAAATTCGCAGGGTGGACATCGAACAGCCTCATGCGCGGAAGATGAAAGATTGAAAGCAGACGAGCATTTTGTGGTGAGGGGATTTATCTGTGGTGAGGGGATTTATCCCCGATGGGCTGCGAAGCGGCCCCTCTTTTGATCTGAAAAGAAGCGGCCTGCTGCGCAGGCCATCGGGGATAAATCCCCTCGCCACAGATAAATCCCCAGATCACAGATAAACCCCCAGATCACAGATAAATCCCCAGATCACAGATAAATCCTCAGATCACAGATAAATCCTCAGATCACAGGTAAATCCCCAGATCACAGATAAATCCCCAGATCACAGGTAAATCCCCAGATCACAGATAAATCCCCAGATCACAGATAAATCCCCAGATCACAGGTAAATCCCCAGATCACAGGTAAATCCCCAGATCACAGATAAACCCCCAGATCACAGATAAATCCTCAGATCACAGGTAATTCCCAGGCCACAGAAAGATCTCTCTCCACAGTGTTAACAGGTCAGGAAATTCAGCGGTTCAGCTCACGCCCCGGCCATCCATTTCGCCAGGCCATGCCGGCCACTGACACCCAATTTGGCCGTGGCGCGTTTGAGATAGGTCTCGATCGAGCTGTTCTTGACCCGCAGCTTTTCCGCCATGTGCGGTACGGTGCCGCCGGTCAGCAGGCCCAGGCAGACTTCTTTCTCGCGCGCCGACAGAACAACGTCGCTCAACATCAGGCGCTCGTCGAACACCAGCGCAAGCGGTGCCTGATCCAGGTCGATCGAGGGCTGGCGCGGTTGTTTGGCGATGGTTTGTCGACTGATTTGCGCATGTCGCTCAATCAGCGGCAACAGGGTGTCGGACAGGCTCTTGAGAAACGACAACTCCGGCAGGGAAAACACCCGTTGGGTATGCGGACGGTAAAACGAGATGACGCAGCGGCGGTTGGACGTGCGCGACACCAGATTGCACTGGTGGACGCTGTGTTGCGGGTGGCAGGGCAGAAGCGAGGCTTTCAACTGGATCAACAGTGAATCATTCATCTCGATCATTTTTTGCAACAACGGGTGATCGTCCGGGCTCTCCAGAGAATCCGGCGGCGGGAAGGTTCGTGCCGGACCGGCACTGCCCAACGGCTTGATCTCGACCACGCTGGCCTGACGCTCATCCAGCGTCCACTCGGTCAGATCGACCCGATTGACCGGCACCAGCGTGTCGACCAACTGGAACATGTTCGTGGCGAAGTGATCATCGCCCGTGCTTGCAATCAGTTCCCCCAATTGCCAGTAGAAGTGCGGGTTTTCCTTGTTGCGAATGCTGCCGGTCAGATTCATATCCTTGTCATCCCTGGTACAGAGCCATCACTGAATCGTCTGCCGTCTATATAAAAGCCGCCCACGCAGTCATTTCTCCTTGAACATGATCTGGAGCGGGATTTAAGCCTATGGATTTGTCCTACGTCTGTAGGGGAAAACAGGGACACAAAGTGCCACTATTTCTGAATGTTGGCGCCGGGGTTCTGACGGGGTAGTCGGCTAGAAAATCGGTCAGCGTGACTATTCAGTCACTGTAAGGGCCCGCAAACTCGGGAGATCGAGTTCCACGATCGTCGATCCTCGGGCAAATGGCGGCATTCGCATGTGGTTCTTTTCCTACAAGCTTTTCAGTATTTCCTCTCCGAAAACTTCGACAAGACCTATGCGAATCAGGCCGATATGTACTGTCGGGCGCGGCTGGGGAGGTAGTTGTCCGGGTTTCGGGTGTCATGTCGGCGCCGGGGCCGATGCTTGAATACGGGCAAAACATCATGAGAAGGATCTTATGCCGCCTATTTCTGCCACTGCGGCGGACACCTCGTCCGCTTCGCCCGTGACCTTTCCACTGACCGCCGCACAGCTGGACATCTGGCTCGATCAATTGAGCCGGGGTGACTCGCCGCTGTACAACATCGGCGGATACATGGAGTTGACTGGCCCTCTGGACCCGGCGCGGATGCAAGCGGCGCTCGAGTGTCTGGTGGCGCGTCATGACGCGATGCGCACGGTCCTGTTGCCGGGTGCCGGGGCCGACGGATTGCCCTTGCAGCGGTTTGCCCCTTCGTTGCCTGCGCCGATGGCGACGCATGATGTGTCCACAGATCCCGATCCTGAAGCGGCGGCGCGGTCGTTGATTCAGGAGCGCATCGATGAGGTCTTTGTACTGGATGGCGGACCACTGTTCCGCTTTCTGCTGATCCGCTTCGACGATAACCGGCATTGGCTTTCCATACTCGCGCATCACCTGATCGTTGATGGCTGGAGCTTCGGCGCAATGCTCGATTCCCTGGACGAAATCTATAATGCATTGGCAGTCGGGAACCCCGCGCCCGATTCGGCGCCTTCCTATATCGACTTCATTGAGGATGATGCGCGCTATCGTCACTCGCCACGTTATGCACTCGACCGCGCCTATTGGCTTGATAAATATCAGTCGATGCCCGAGCCGTTGCTGGTGCCGCGTTATCAGCAGGACTTTGCCGGCAAGGACGTACAAACGCGGGTGTTCGCTCGGGAGTTGGCGCCCCGGTTGCATGAGCGTATGAAACAGGTGGGCCGTGATCTTGGCGCTTCCGCGTTTCATGTGTTGCTGGCCGCCTTGCATGTGTATTTCAGCCGGACTGCACAGCGCGACGAATGGGTTGTGGGGCTGCCGATACTCAATCGCTCCGGCGCCCGCTACAAATCCACGATCGGGCTGTTTGCCCAGGTCAGTGCGGTACGGATGGGTTTTGGTCGCGAATTGTCGTTCGGTGAGTTGATCATGGCCATCCGTGATGAGCTGAAGAGGGATTTTCGTCATCAGCGCTTTCCCCTGAGTGAGATGAACCGTGCCCTTGGCCTGCTGCGCGAAGACCGCGGGCAATTGTTCGAACTGACCGTGTCCTATGAGCAGGATGCCCATGAACATCGTTACGGCGAAGCGTTGGCGCGAGTGATCAAGGTCTCGAGTCTGGAGGAGGCCACTCCGCTGGCTGTCCATTTGCTGAGCAACGACGGTAACGACAGCGCCAGCCTCTACCTGATTTACAGCGAAGCCTATTTCACTGCCGACGAGATTCAGGCAATCGCTGAGCGCTGGTTACTGATACTCGAACAAGGTCTCGAAGAACTGAGTCTGTCGGTGCTCGATTTCAGTTTGAGCACAGCGGCAGAGTCAGTCCTGTTGCAGCAGTGGAATGCGACGAACGTCGTGTACCCACCTGCGCAGAGCATTCACCAGCGAATCGAAAACCAGGCTGCTGAGCGCCCGGAGACACCGGCAGTGATTTATCAGGGGCAGGCGCTGAGCTATGCCGAGCTTAACCGGCAAGCCAACTCGCTTGCGCATCAGTTACTCGAACTCGGCGTGCAACCGGATGACCGGGTGGCAATTGTCGGCCGCCGCGGGCTCGACACGCTGGTTGGCTTGCTGGCGGTTCTGAAAGCCGGAGCCGGTTATGTGCCGATCGATCCTGCGCATCCCTCCGAGCGTTTGAACTATCTGCTCAATGACAGCGCGCCGGTTGTCGTCCTGACGCTCAGCGACCTGCGTGCACGTCTGCCGAAACTGGATGTGCCAGTGATCGAGCTGGATCAGCGCGAAGGGCCGGCGGACAACTTTGCCAACCCGAGCGTGCCCGGCCTGACCACGGCGAACCTCGCTTACGTGATCTACACCTCCGGTTCGACCGGCCAACCCAAAGGGGTGATGGTCGAGCACGGGACACTGGGCAACCTGGTTGATTGGCATTGTGACGCCTTTAATCTGCGCGCCGGTCAGCACACCTCAAGCCTCGCCGGTTTCGGTTTCGATGCCATGGCGTGGGAGGTCTGGCCGGCGTTGTGCGCGGGCGCGACCCTGCATCTGGCCCCCGCCACTGGCAGCAACGAAGACATCGACGCGTTGCTCGACTGGTGGCGCGCGCAGCCGCTGGATGTGAGTTTCCTGCCGACACCCATTGCCGAGTACGCCTTCGCCAGGCATCTCGACCACCCGACCCTGCGTACGCTGCTGATCGGCGGTGATCGCCTGCGTCAGTTCAATCGGTCGCAATCGTTCGAGGTGATCAACAACTACGGCCCGACCGAAGCGACGGTGGTTGCCACTTCGGGGCGCATCGAAGCCGGGCAGGCGCTGCACATTGGCAGACCGGTGAGCAACGGCACGGTGTACCTGCTCGATGAACAGCAACGTCCGGTGCCGATTGGCGTGACGGGCGAGTTGTATGTCGGCGGCGCCGGCGTCGCCCGGGGTTACCTGAATCGTCCGGAACTGACGGCCGAGCGCTTTCTGCGCGATCCGTTCAGTGATGATCCGCTGGCGCGTATGTATCGCACCGGCGACCTCGCACGCTGGCGTGCCGACGGTAACCTCGACTATCTGGGACGCAATGACGATCAAGTGAAAATCCGCGGTGTGCGCATCGAACTCGGCGAGATCGAAACCGCGCTCGTCAGCCATGATGCCGTGCGGGAAGCGGTGGTGCAGGTGCGTGACGGGCAACTGCTGGCGTGGTTCATCGAGCATGAGTCGCTCGACATCAATGCATTGCACGCCCATCTGAAAACCCGTCTGACCAGCGCCATGTTGCCGAGCGCTTATGTGCGCCTGACGGCGTGGCCGATGACTGCCAACGGCAAGCTTGATCGCAAGGCTTTACCGGCGCCGGGGCCGGAGGCATTGATCCGCCGCGAATACCAAGCGCCGCAGGGTGCAGTGGAAATGGCGCTGGCGCAGATCTGGGCCGAATTGCTGCAAGTCGAACGGGTCGGTCGCCACGACCATTTCTTTGAGTTGGGCGGGCACTCATTGATGGCCGTGATGCTGATCGAACGTATGCGTCAGCTCGATCTGAGCAGTGACGTCCGGGTGCTGTTCAGCCAGCCGACGCTGGCAGCGCTGGCCGCTTCGGTGGGCACCGGGCGTGAGGTAGCGGTGCCGGAAAATCGCATCGCAAGCGATAGCACGCATATTACCCCGGAGCTGTTGACGCTGGTGCAACTGGACCAGCCGACCATCGACCGTGTCGTCGCCACGGTACCGGGCGGCGCGGCCAATGTGCAGGACATCTACCCCCTGGCACCCTTGCAGGAAGGCATTCTCTACCACCACATCACGGCAGCGCAGGGCGACCCGTATCTGCTGCAATCGCGGCTGGCGTTCGACAGTCTCGAGCGGGTCGAGGCCTTCGCCGAGGCGTTGCGTCAGGTCATGGCGCGGCATGACATTCTGCGCAGCGCCGTGGTCTGGGAGGGGCTGACTACCCCGGTACAGGTGGTGTGGCGCGAGGCGATTCTGCCCGTTCAGGAAGTGCATCTCGACCCTGCCGATGGCGCGATCATCGATCAGTTGCACGCGCGTTTCGATGCCCGGCGCTATCGCCTCGACGTCAGCCAGGCTCCGATGATTCGTCTGGTGTATGCCCGTGATCCGGCGCTCGACCGGGTGGTTGGCATTCTGCTGTTTCATCATCTGGCGATGGATCACGTTGCGCTGGAAGTGATGCGCGGCGAGATGCAGGCCAGTCTGTCCGGTCAGGTCCAGCCGCTGGCTGTGCCGGTGCCCTATCGCAACTATGTGGCGCAGGCGCGCCTGGGTGTCAGCGAACAGGAACACGAGGCGTTCTTCCGCGAGATGCTGGCGGATATCGATGAGCCAACACTGCCATTCGGTTTGCAGGAAGTGCAGGGCGATGGTCGCGGCATTGACGAGGCTCGGCAAATGCTTGATGACGGTTTGTATCAGCGCTTGCGCGCTCAGGCGCGGCAGGCCGGCGTCAGTGTCGCCAGTCTGGTTCACTTGGCGTGGGCGCGGGTGTTGGCGGCGACTTCCGGTCAAGAGCATGTGGTTTTCGGCACCGTGCTGATGGGGCGCATGCAGGGCGGCGCGGGGGCTGATCGCGCCCTGGGAGTGTTCATCAATACCTTGCCGCTGCGCATTGATGTTGATACGGCTGTTTTGCCCGGGGTGCAGGCGACCCATGCGCGATTGACCGCGCTGCTCGGGCACGAACACGCCTCGCTGGCACTGGCTCAGCGCTGCAGTGGTGTTGCATCGCCGTCGCCATTGTTCAGTGCGTTGCTCAATTACCGTCACACCGATCCGAGTGAACTGCTCGAACCTTCGGATCAAGCCTGGCAAGGCATTGAAACCCTGGCCAATGAGGAACGCACCAATTATCCGCTGACGCTGAGCGTGGATGACCTGGGCAGCGATCTGCGGCTGACAGCCAGAACCGTCGCGGAGATTGGTGCGCAGCGAATCTGCGTTTATGTACACGCAGCTTTGAACGGGCTGGTGGCGGCATTGGAACAGACACCGCAACAGCCTTTGAATCGCTTGCCGATTCTGCCGGCCGAGGAGTTGCAACGGTTGCTGGTCCAGTTCAACGCCACCGAGGTTGCTTGCCCGTTGGAGCAGCCGATTCAGGTGTTGTTTGAACAACAGGCTCGTCTCAAGCCGGATGCCATTGCGCTGCAATCCGAGCAAGGAGAGCTGACTTACGGCGAGCTCAATGCGCGTGCCAACCGACTGGCGCATCATCTGCGCGAACAAGGCGTGCAGCCGGATACGCGCGTGGCGATCTGCGTCGAGCGCGGACTGGATCTGGTGGTCGGTCTGCTCGGCATTCTCAAGGCTGGCGGGGCCTATGTGCCGCTTGACCCGGACTACCCGCTGGAGCGTTTGACCTACATGTTGCGCGACAGCGCGCCGATCGCCGTGCTGGTGCATGCCGCCACCCGCGATCTGCTCGGTAAGCGCGAGGTGCCGCTGATCGATCTCGACCGTGGCAGTTGGCAGTACAACCCCGAGAGTAATCCGCAGGTCCCCGGGCTGAATGCCTCCAGTCTTGCTTACATGATCTACACCTCCGGCTCCACTGGCCTGCCCAAAGGCGTGATGATCGAGCATCGCAGCGCCTGCAACATGGTGCACTGGGGCTCGCAGATCAGTCCGCCGACCGAGCACGGCGCGCTGCTACAAAAAGCGCCGTTCAGCTTCGACAGCTCGGTGTGGGAGATCTTCTGGCCCTTGTGTTCCGGCCTGCGCCTGGTGCTGGCGCGGCCCGACGGCAACCGCGATTCGGCTTATGTGGTGCAGACCATTCGCGAGCATCAGGTCACGGTGGTCAAATTCGTTCCGGCGTTGCTCCAGCAGTTCATCGAGCAGGACGACGTCGAGCAGTGCACCAGCCTTACCGATGTACTCAATGGTGGCGGAGAACTCAGCGCTGCGCTTGCCCGTCAGGTGCGTGAGCGCCTGCCGTGGGTGCGTTTGCACAATGTCTACGGCCCTACCGAAACCACAGTCGACAGTACCGGCTGGACGCTGGAGCCGGGTAATCCTGTGATGGACAGCGTGGTGCCGATCGGCAAGGCACTGAGCAACACTAGGCTGTACGTACTCGACGCCCACGATCAGCCAGTGCCGTTGGGCGTCAGTGGCCAGTTGCACATCGGTGGCGTTGGTGTTGCGCGTGGCTATCACGGACTGCCCGACATGCAGGCCGAGCGCTTCGTCGACAGTCCATTCGTGCCGGGTGATCGGCTGTACCGCACCGGCGATCTGGTGCGCTACAAAAACGACGGCAACCTCGAATTCCTCGGTCGCAACGACTTTCAGGTCAAGTTGCGTGGTTTGCGTCTGGAACCCGGTGAAATCGAAGCGCGGCTGATCGAGCATCCAGCAGTGCGTGACGCGGTCATCATGGTGCGCGATGAGCGTCTGGTCGCTTGGTACACCGTGCGTGGCGGTGTTGCTACGCCAGATCTGGAGACGCTGCGCGCGCATATGCTGGAGCGGTTGCCGGAGTACATGGTGCCGGGTGCTTTTGTGTTGCTGGATGCACTACCGCTGACGCCCAACGACAAGATCGACCGCAAGGCTTTGCCTGAACCGGGAGCAGAGGCGGTGCTCAATCGCCCGTATCAGGCACCCGAAGGCGAAGTCGAAGCGGCGTTGGCGCGGATCTGGGCCGAGGTGCTCAACGTCCATCAGGTCGGGCGCCACGACAACTTCTTCGAGTTGGGCGGGCATTCGTTGCTGGCGGTGAGCCTGGTTGCGCGCATGCGCCAGACCGGGTTGCACACCGACGCGCGAGCGCTGTTCAGTCAGCCGACGCTGGCGGCACTGGCGGCCAACACCCGCAGCCAGGCACAGCAACTGGAAATCCCGCAGACCACCATCCCGAGCCTCAACCGCAAACGCCGGCTCTGAGAGTTCAAGCGGTAGGCGCTGCCACGGGCTGCGATCTTTTGACTTTGATGTTTTAAAAACAAGATCAAAAGATCGCAGCCTGCGGCAGCTCCTACGGTGGGATTCAAAGGGTTACGGCCTATGGGGAGACGGATTGTCCCTGCTTCCCATGTCAGCTCCCCAGGCCCCGATGTTTTAGTTTTTCCAGGCTGCGCGCATCTCGCACGGACTCGCGGCTGCGCGCTCCTTTTTCTCGTATTTACAGCAGGTTATCCCATGCATTTCAGCGAACTGATGGCTGTTATTTCGACCCATGCGATCCGCCTTCAACAGGAAGATGAAGACCTGGTCATTCTGGGCAGCGACGACGCGCTGGATGACGCGTTGTGGGACAGCCTCGCCGAACACAAGTCGCAGCTGTTGGAACTGGTTGCCAGCCATGGCGGCGACTGGCTGAGCCCGGCTTTTCGCATCACCCCGGACATGCTGCCGCTGGTGCAACTGGATCAACCGACCATTGACCGCATCATTGGCGATGTGCCGGGTGGTGCCGCCAACTTGCAAGATATCTATCCGCTGGCGCCGTTGCAGGAGGGCATGCTCTACCTGCATTTGTCCGCTGCGGCAGGCGATCCTTATGTGTCGCAGGCGCGCTTCGCCTTCGATAGTCGCGAGCGTCTGGACGCCTTCGCGCAAGCGCTGCAATGGATGGTCGAGCGCCACGACATCTTGCGCACCTCGTTCATCTGGGAGCGGCTCGACGAACCCTTGCAAGTGGTACAACGCCATGCGCCGCTGTTCTGCGAGGAAGTCGAACTCGACGCCGACGGTGACGTACTGACGCAGTTGCTGGAACGTCATGACCCACGGTTTTTCCGTCTCGATGTGCAGCAGGCGCCGTTGCTGCGTCTGGTGTACGCCGCCGATCCGGACAATGATCGTGTGGTTGCGTTGTTGTTGTTTCACCACTTGATCATGGACCACGTCGCCCTCGACGTGGTGCGCCGCGAAACCCGCGCATACCTTCTTGGACACGCGGAGCAGGTCGGCCCGGCCGTGCCGTATCGCGATCACCTGGCCAAGGCACGCCTGGGCCTGAACGAGCAGGCCCAGACAGCGTTTTTCCGCGAGATGCTCGCCGACATCGATGCGCCGACTTTGCCCTGCGGCTTGCAGGATGTGCAGGGCGACGGTCAAGGTATCGAAGAGTCGTCGCTACTGCTCGACAGCACATTGAGCCGGCAACTGCGCACGCAGGCCAGGCAGCTCGGTGTCAGCGTCGCAAGTCTGCTGCATCTGGCGATGGCGCGGGTGCTCGGCCAGTTGTCCGGGCGTACGGCGGTGGTGTTTGGCACTGTGCTGCTGGGACGCATGGAGGCGGGCGAGGGTGGCGAACAGGCGTTGGGGATGTTCATCAATACGCTGCCGCTGCGGGTGGATGTCGGTCAGGAAGGCACGCGCGCCGCCGTCTTGACGACGCATCGGCGCTTGACCGCGTTACTCGCGCATGAGCAGGCCTCGCTGGCCCTGGCTCAGCGTTGCAGTGCTGTTGCGGTGCCGACGCCGCTGTTCAGTGCGATCCTCAACTATCGCCACAGCAGCGCCGAAGAAGTCGCCGAGGTCAGCGAACTGGCACCCGGCGTGCAAGTATTGGGCGCCCGTGAGCGCACCAACTATCCGTTGACCGTCAACATCGATGACCTCGGCGAAGACCTGCGTATGACCGCACTCGCTGATGTCGCTCTCGGTGCCGAACGCATCACACGCTACCTGAGCACTGCGCTGCACAGCCTGGTACAGACGCTGCAATCGACGCCAGATGCGCCGCTGCACAACCTCGACATCTTGCCGCCGGAGGAGCGCGAATACCTGCTGCACGGCGTCAATTCGCCGTTGCCACGCTTCCCCGAAACACCGCTGATTCACCAGCAGTTCGAAACTCATGCGCAGGCGCGGCCAGACGCTACAGCACTGCTGTTCGAGGGGCGCACCGTCAGCTATGGCGAGCTCAATCGCCGCGCCAATCAGGTTGCGCATCAGCTCCTGGCGCGCGGCATTCGTCCCGATGACCGGGTGGCAATCTGCGTCGAACGCGGACCGCAAATGATCATCGGCCTGCTCGGTGTGCTCAAGGCTGGCGCGGGTTATGTGCCGATCGATCCGGCGTATCCGCTGGAGCGCATCGCCTACACCCTTGCAGACAGTGCGCCGGTGGCGCTGTTGATTCAGGCGCAAACCCTTGATCGAGTCGGCGCACCCGACATGCCGATCATCGACCTCGACAGTGCGCAGTTGCAGGCTGAACTCAGCAGTGATCCACAGATTCCCGAGCTGACCCCGAGCCATCTCGCCTATGTGATTTACACCTCCGGCTCCACCGGCCTGCCGAAAGGCGTGATGGTCGAGCACCGCAACGTGGTGCGGCTGTTCTCGGCGACTCATGACTGGTTCAACTTCAACCCCCGAGACGTCTCGGCGCTGTTCCATTCCTTCGCGTTCGATTTCTCGGTGTGGGAAATCTGGGGGGCGTTGGCATTTGGCGGGCAACTGTTGCTGGTGCCGCAGGCGGTCAGCCGTTCCCCGGACGACTGCTACGCATTGCTGTGCCGCAGCGGCGTGACCGTGCTCAACCAGACCCCGAGTGCATTCCGCCAATTGATCGCCGCACAGGGCCGCAGCCCGTTGCAGCACTCGCTGCGCGAAGTGATTTTCGGCGGTGAAGCCCTGGAGCCAGGCCTGCTCAAACCGTGGTATGCGCGGGTCGGCAATGCCGGCACGCGCCTGGTGAATATGTACGGCATTACCGAAACCACCGTGCACGTGACCTACCGCCCACTGGCGGCAGCGGATGCGCAACTGGTTGGCCGCAGCCCGATTGGCGTTGGCATTGCCGATTTGCAACTGTACGTGCTGGACACGCAACGCGAGCCGGTGCCGGCGGGCGTTGTCGGCGAGTTGTACGTGGGCGGTGCCGGGGTGGCCCGGGGTTACCTCAATCGCGAGGCACTGACCGCCGAGCGCTTTATTGCTGACCCGTTCAGTGGCCGTGCCGAAGCGCGCTTGTACAAGACTGGCGACCTCGCACGGTGGACGGCCGACGGCAGCCTCGAATACCTCGGACGCAATGACGATCAAGTGAAGATTCGCGGTTTCCGCATCGAACTCGGCGAAATCGAAGCGCGCCTGGCCGCCTGCGACGGCGTCCGCGAAGCCGTGGTCATCGCTCGTGAAGACAGCCCCGGCGACCAGCGTCTGGTGGCGTACTGGCTGGCGGCCGAAGGTGCTGAGCCCAGCGCCGCGCAACTGCGTGAACAACTGCTGGCGTCGCTGGCCGAGTACATGGTGCCGAGCGCTTTCGTGCGCCTCGATGCCTATCCGTTGACGACCAACGGCAAGCTCGACCGCAAGGCGTTACCGCAGCCCGACAGCGAAGCGTTTGCCCGTCGCGGTTTCGAAGCGCCGGTCGGTGCCGTGGAGACGCTTATCGCCGACATCTGGCAGACCTTGCTCGGTGTCGAGCAGGTCGGCCGGCATGACAATTTCTTCGAGCTGGGTGGCCATTCGTTGCTGGCGGTCAAGCTGATCGAGCGCATGCGTCAGCACGAATTGCATTGTGATGTGCGCGTGCTGTTCGGCCAGCCAAGTGTGGCGGCACTGGCGGCAACGCTGGGCGCAGCGCAAGCCATCGTGGTGCCGGACAATCTGATCGAGCCCGGCTGCGCGCACATCACCCCGCAGATGCTGCCGCTGGCCTCGCTGGATCAGGCAGGCATCGACCGTGTCATCGCAACGGTGCCCGGTGGTATCGCCAACGTGCAGGACATCTATGGACTGGCACCGTTGCAGGCAGGGATTCTCTATCACCATCTGGCAACCCATGCCGGTGATCCGTATGTGTTGCAGGCGCAATTCGCCTTCGACGGTTTGCCGCAGATCAAAGCCTTCGTCCGCGCCATCAACGCGGTGATCGCCCGTCACGACATCCTGCGCACCAGCGTGGTCTGGGAAGGTCTGGAAGAACCGGTACAAGTGGTCTGGCGCCAGGCTCCGCTGGCGCTGGAGCGAGTCGATGCCGACCTGTTGGAAGGCGATGTGCTGGAGCAGATGCAGGCACGTTTCGATCCGCGTCACTATCGACTGGATTTCCATCGCGCACCGCTGATGCGCTTCGCTTACACCGAAGATGTGCCGCACCAGCGCTGGGTTGCCATCCTGCTGTTTCATCACATCGTGCTCGACCACACGGCACTGGAAATGCTGGTGGCCGAAATCGATGACGCCATGCGCGAGCAATCGAGCGATCTGCCGGCTCCGGTGCAGTACCGTCAATACGTAGCACAGGCGCGGCTCGGCGCAGATGCTGACGCCCACGAAGCATTCTTTCGCGACATGCTTGGCGACATCGACGAACCCACCGTGGTCTTCGGGTTGCAGGATGTACACGGCGATGGCAGCACGATCGTCGACACCGAACAGGCGCTGGATGCCGGCGTTGCCGAGCGTCTGCGTGAACAGGCGCGCCGGCTCGGCATCAGTGTGGCGAGTCTGGTGCATCAGGCGTGGGGCCAGGTATTGGCGCAATTGTCGGGTCGTGATGAGGTGGTGTTCGGCACGGTGTTGCTGGGGCGGATGCAGGGCGGAGCGGGCGCTGACCGTGCGCTGGGTATGTTCATCAACACATTGCCGTTACGCGTTGGCGTTGCAGGGGCCACGGTGCAAGAGGGTGTGCGTGCCACTCACGAGCGTCTGGCGCAACTGCTCGGGCATGAACAGGCCTCGTTGGCGTTGGCCCAGCGATGCAGCGGTGTCGCTGCTTCGCTACCGCTGTTCAGCACGTTGCTCAACTACCGCCACAGTGCCGCAGATTCGGCCAGCGTGGCATGGGATGGCGTGCAGATTCTCAGCTCCCGCGAGCGCAGCAATTATCCGTTGGTGGTCAGCGTCGACGACCTCGGCGAAGGTTTCCGCCTGAGCGTGCAAGCCGTGCCACAAGTGGATGGCGCGCGGGTCTGCGATTACCTGCAAACCGCTCTGCACAGTCTGGTCACGGCGCTGGAGTACACACCGGCGGCACCGTTGCAGCGGCTGTCGATTGTGTCGCCGGGCGAGCGCCAACGGGTGCTGGTCGGCTTCAATATCAGCGGTCGTGAATACCCGGTGGCGCAGACCGTGCATCGCCTGTTCGAAGCGCAAGTGGTGACGCGCCCCGAAGCGCTGGCGGTGATGCAGGGCGATCTGAAGCTGAGCTATGGCGAACTGAATCAACGCGCCAACCGCTTGGCCCATCACTTGATTGGCCTCGGTGTGCAGGCCGATGACCGCGTCGCCGTATGCCTGCGTCGCGGCCCGGACATGTTCGTGGCGTTGTTGGCCATTCTCAAGGCCGGCGCCGGTTACGTGCCGATTGATCCGGATTATCCGGCGGAGCGCATCGCCTACCTGGTGCAGGACAGTGACCCGATCGCGGTGCTCGCGCAGTCGTCGACGCGGGATTTGCTCGGTGCCGTGCGAGTGATCGATCTGGACGCCAGCGATTGGCTGCATTTGCCGGACAGCAATCCACTATTGCCGAGGCTGAGCCCGGCGAATCTGGCCTATGTGATCTACACCTCGGGCTCTACCGGCCAGCCGAAAGGCGTGATGGTTGAGCATCGAACCCTGGAAAACCTTGTGCATTGGCACGCCGAAGCCTTTGATCTGCATGCGGGCAGCCACACCGCCAGTGTCGCCGGTTGCGGTTTCGATGCCATGGCGTGGGAACTCTGGCCGGCGCTGTGCGTCGGCGCCACCGTGCATCTGCCGCCGCCGTCGATCCGCAACGAACACCTCGACGAACTGCTGGAGTGGTGGCGCGCGCAGCCGTTGCAAGTGAGCTTTTTGCCGACACCGGTGGCCGAATACGCCTTCAGCCGAGGATTGGGGCATCCGACCCTGCGCACGCTGCTGATCGGTGGCGACAAGCTGCGCCAGTTCCCGCGTGATCAAACCTTTGCGGTGATCAATAACTACGGCCCGACCGAGGCCACAGTGGTGGCGACTTCCGGGCAAATTGAACCCGGACGGATTCTGCATATCGGCCGGCCCATCGCCAATGCCAAAGTCTATTTGCTCGATCGCCAGCAACAGCCCGTGCCGGCCGGTGTGCAAGGTGAACTGTATGTGGGGGGCGCCGGCGTGGCGCGCGGCTATCTGAATCGCCCGGAACTGACCGTCGCACACTTTCTCGACGACCCGTTCAGCGAAGAGCCGCATGCACGGATGTACCGAACGGGCGACCTTGCGCGTTGGCTCGTCGACGGCAATATCGAATACCTGGGGCGCAATGACGATCAGGTCAAACTGCGCGGCGTGCGTATTGAACTCGGTGAAATCGAAGCAGCGCTGAGTACTCACCACGCGGTGCAGGAATGCGTGGTGTTGGTGCGCGATGGTCGTTTGATCGCCTGGTTCACTGAAGTCGCCAGCGTCGAGACAGGCGACTTGCACCGTCACCTGCAAAGCCGACTGCCAGACGCTCTGGTCCCGGCAGCTTATGTGCGATTGCACAGCTTGCCGCTGACCGCCCACGGCAAACTTGATCGCAAGGCCTTGCCCGAGCCAGATCAGGGCGCCTGGCTCAGCCGTGAATATGAGGCACCGCAGGGCGCGGTTGAAATCGCGTTGGCGCAGATTTGGGCCGACGTGCTGAAAATCGAGCAGATTGGTCGCCACGACAACTTCTTCGAACTGGGCGGGCATTCACTGCTGGCGGTGAGCCTGATCGAGCGCATGCGTCAGGTCGGTTTGAGCGCCGATGTGCGCGTGCTGTTCAACCAGCCAAGCCTGGCCGCGCTGGCCCGCGCCCTGGGCAGCGGGCGGGAAATCGACGTACCGGCCAACCTGATTCCCGCCGGTTGTACGCACATCACCCCGGACATGCTGACCCTGACCACGCTGGATCAGGCCAGCATCGAACGCATCGTTGCCACGGTGCCGGGCGGCGCTGCCAATGTGCAGGATATTTATCCGCTGGCACCGTTGCAGGAAGGCATTCTTTATCACCACCTGAGCGCGGGGCAGGGTGACCCCTATCTGTTGCAATCGCGGCTGGCGTTCGACAGCCTCGAACGTTTGCACACCTTCGCCGCGTACTTGCAGCAGGTCATCGCGCGCCACGACATTCTGCGCACCGCCGTGGTCTGGGAAGGCTTGCCGAGCCCGCAGCAAGTGGTCTGGCGTGAAGCGCAAATGGTCGTGCAACACGTACCGCTGGAGGCGCAGGGCGGCGACATTCTCGAGCAGTTGCACGCACGTTTCGATGCGCGGCATTACTGCCTCGATCTGACTCAGGCACCATTGATTCGCATGGTTTACGCCGAGGATCCGTTGCAGCAGCAATGGGTGGCGATCCTGTTGTTCCATCACTCGATTCTCGACCACACCGCCATGGACGTGATCGGCCGGGAAATGCACGCCTTGATGTTCGATCAGCTCGACACGCTGACGCCGCCGATGCCTTACCGAAACTACGTGGCGCAGGCACGTTTGGGGGCGGATGAGCAGGAACATGAAGCGTTCTTCCGCGAGATGCTCGGCGATATCGACGAGCCGACCTTGCCCTTCGGCTTGCAGGACGTTCAGGGCGATGGTCGTGGTATCGAGGAAGCGCTGCAACCGGTTGATGCCGGTCTCAATCTGCGCCTGCGTGAACAGGCCCGGCAATTGGGTGTCAGCCCGGCGAGCCTGATGCACCTGGCCTGGGCGCAGGTGTTGGGTGTGTTGTCCGGACGTCGCGATGTGGTCTTCGGCACCGTACTGATGGGACGGATGCAGGGCGGCGAGGGCGCCGACCGTACGCTGGGGGTGTTCATCAACACCTTGCCGTTGCGCGTAGATCTGAGTGAAAGCGTGCGCGCCGGGGTGAAAACCACCCATGCACGGCTGACGGCGCTGCTCGGCCATGAGCACGCGTCGCTGGCTCTGGCCCAGCGTTGCAGCGCCATGGCGGGTTCCGTGCCGCTGTTCAGCGCGTTGCTGAATTACCGGCACAGCGCCGCCGAACATCAGCCGCATGACGGCCAGGGTATCTGGCAGGGCGTGCGCATGCTCGGTGGCGAGGAACGCAGCAATTATCCATTGACGCTGTCCGTGGATGATCTGGGCGAAGGTTTTGTCCTCGATGTGTTGGCGGTCGCAGAAATCGGTGCGCAACGGATATGCAGCTACATGCACACCGCGCTCGAACATCTGGCGATGGCGCTGGAACAGGCGCCGCAACGCCCGCTCGACCGTTTGCCGATTCTCTCGGTGGCGGAATACGAGCGCTTGCTGGTCGGCTTCAACGAGCATTCGGCGGCGTATCCGCGTGGCGCGACGATCCATCGATTGGTGGAGGCTCAGGCCGAGCGGCAGCCGGATGCTCTGGCGGTGGTTCAAGGCGCACAGCAGTTGACCTATGCTCAGCTCAATCAGCGCGCCAATCGCCTCGCTCATCACTTGCTCGGCCTCGGCGTGCAGCCCGATGACCGTATCGCCGTGTGCCTGCGCCGCAGCCCGGACATGCTCGTGGCGTTGCTGGCGATCCTCAAGGCCGGGGCGGGTTATGTGCCGGTCGATCCGGCGTACCCGGCGCAACGCATTGCTTATCTGTTGCAGGACAGCGATCCCGTGGCGGTGCTGGCGCAGGCTTCGACCCGAGACCTGCTGGGGCGGATGCCGGTGATTGATCTGGACAACCCCACCTGGCAACACCTGTCCGAGGCCAATCCGCAACTGCCGACCCTGACGCCGGCGCATCTGGCCTATGTGATCTACACCTCCGGCTCCACCGGTGAGCCGAAAGGCGTCATGGTCGAGCACGCGACGCTGGAAAACCTCGTGCACTGGCATTGCGAGGCCTTTGATCTAGAGGCCGGCAGCCACACCGCGAGTGTTGCGGGGTTCGGTTTCGATGCCATGGCCTGGGAAGTCTGGCCGGCGCTGTGTGTGGGAGCAACCCTGCATCTGCCGCCGGAGTCGGTGAGCAACGAGCACCTCGATGACTTGCTCGACTGGTGGCGTGCGCAGCCGTTGCAGGTGAGTTTCCTGCCAACTCCGGTGGCCGAATATGCCTTCAGTCGAGACCTTGGGCACCCGACTTTGCGCACGCTGTTGATCGGAGGCGACAAGTTGCGACAATTCCCTCGGAATCAGACCTTTGCGGTGATCAACAACTACGGCCCGACCGAGGCTACGGTGGTTGCAACGTCCGGCGCGGTCGAGTCCGGGCAGGTGCTGCATATCGGTCGGCCGATGGCCAACGCAAAGGTGTATCTGCTCGACGAACAACAACGGCCGGTGCCGGTAGGCGTGGCGGGTGAGTTGTTCGTCGGCGGTGCCGGCGTGGCGCGCGGTTATCTGAATCGGCCCGAACTGAGCGCCGAACGCTTCCTCGAAGACCCGTTCAGCGACGAACCGCAGGCGCGCATGTACCGCACCGGCGATCTCGCACGCTGGCTGGCCGACGGCAATATCGAATATCTGGGGCGTAACGACGATCAGGTCAAACTGCGTGGTGTACGCATCGAACTGGGTGAAATCGAAGCGGCGTTGAGCTGCCACGATGCCGTGCAGGATTGCGTGGTGCTGGTGCGTGACGGACAGTTGCTGGCGTGGTTTACCGAACGCCTCAGTGTCGAGATCGAAGATCTGCGCAGTCATCTGCAAGCGCAGTTGCCGCCAGCGCTGGTGCCGGCAGCCTATGTGCGACTGGACAGCCTGCCACTGACCGCCAACGGCAAGCTCGACCGCAAGGCCTTGCCCGAGCCGGATCAAAACGCCTGGCTCAGCCGCGAGTACCAAGCGCCACAAGGTGCTGTCGAAGCGATTTTGGCGCAGATCTGGTCTGAGGTGCTGCAGGTCGAACAGGTCGGCCGTCACGATAACTTCTTCGAACTGGGCGGGCATTCGCTGCTGGCGGTGACGCTGATCGAGCGCATGCGTCAGGCCGGTTTGAGCACTGACGTGCGCGTATTGTTCAGTCAGCCAAGCCTGGCCGCGCTGGCCGCTGCGGTGGGCAGTGGCCGCGAGGTCGAAGTACCGGCCAATCTGATTCCGGACAATTGCGCGCACATCACCCCGGACATGTTGCCGCTGGTGCAACTGGATCAGGCCAGCATCGAGCGCATCGTCGCCACGGTGCCGGGCGGCGCGGCGAATGTGCAGGATATTTATCCGCTGGCGCCGTTGCAGGAAGGCATTCTTTATCACTACATCACCGCCGAGCGCGGCGATCCGTACCTGCTGCAATCGCGTCTGGCGTTCGACAGCCTTGAACGCCTGCAAGCCTATGCCGGCGCATTACGCCAGGTCATGGCGCGTCACGACATCCTGCGTACCGGGGTGGTCTGGCAAGGGTTGGCCGCACCCGTGCAGGTGGTCTGGCGTGCAGCTGAACTGCCGGTGCAGGAAATCGCCTTCGACCCGGCTGCGGGCGATGTGCTGGCGCAGTTGCATGAGCGTTTCGACGCACGGCATTTCCGTCTGGACATCAGCCAGGCGCCATTGACACGTTTGGTGTATGCGCAGGACCCGCTCAATGATCGCGTGGTGGCGATGCTGCTGTTCCATCACATCGTCATGGACCACACCGCGCTGGAAGTCGTGCAGCAGGAAATGCTGGCGATACTTTTGGGGCATGGCGAGCCGCCAATGCCTGCGGTGCCTTACCGCAACTATGTGGCCCAGACACGGCTGGGCATCAGCGAGCAGGAGCACGAAGCGTTTTTCCGCGAGATGCTTGGCGCCATCGACGAGCCGACGCTGCCATTCGGTATGCTCGATGTGCGCGGTGACGGCAATGCCATTGAAGAAGTCCGCCAAAGCGTGCCCGAGGCGTTGGCCACGCGCCTGCGCAGTCAGGCGCGGCAGTCAGGCGTGAGCGTTGCCAGCCTGTTCCATCTGGCGTGGGCACAAGTGCTGGCGGCGACCTCGGGTCAGGACCGCGTGGTGTTTGGCACCGTGCTGCTGGGGCGGATGCAGGGTGGCTCCGGCGCTGATCGCGGCTTGGGGATGTTCATCAATACCTTGCCGATACGCGTGGATGTGGGTGACACGCCAGTGCGCGCGGGTGTCAGGGCGACGCATGCGCAACTGACTGCATTGCTCGGCCACGAACATGCATCACTGGCGCTGGCCCAGCGTTGCAGTGGTGTGACCGCGTCATCGCCATTGTTCAGCGCCATGCTCAACTACCGCCACAGCGTCAGCGAACAACAGCAGCAAGCGACTCGCCTGACCTGGCAAGGCATCGACAGCCTCTCCAGCGAAGAGCGCACCAACTATCCATTGAGTCTCAACGTCGATGACCTCGGTCAGGGCTTTTACCTGACCGTCATGACCCCTTCGAACATCGGCGCAGCGCGGATTTGCGGCTACATGCTGCGGGCCTTGTCGAGCCTCGCCGAGGCGTTGGAGCAAACACCGCAGGAGCGGTTGAACCGCCTGCCGGTGTTGCCGGAGACAGAGCGGCAGAAATTGCTCGGCGAATTCAACGCCACCGAAGTCGATTACGATCTTCAGCAAACGCTGCATGGCCTGTTCGAGGCGCAGGTACAACGTTCGCCACAGGCACCGGCCGTGGCAGCGGCCGCGCAACAGCTGACCTTTGCCGAACTCAACGCCCGGGCCAATCAACTGGCGCGGCACCTGCGAGACTTGGGGGTGCAGGCGGATTCGCGGGTGGCGATCTGCGTCGAACGCAGCCTCGATATGGTGGTTGGCCTGTTGGCGATTCTCAAGGCGGGCGGCGGCTATGTGCCGCTGGATCCTGCGTACCCGCTGGAGCGTCTGGCCTACATGCTCAAGGACAGCGCGCCGGTGGCGGTGCTGGTGCAGGGTTCGACGCGTGCGTTGCTGGGCGAGGTTGATGTGCCGCTGATCGATTTCGATCAAGCGCACTGGCAATCGCAACCGACGGACAATCTGTCCGACGCTGGATCGACCCCACAACACACCGCCTATGTGATCTACACCTCCGGCTCGACCGGCCAGCCGAAAGGCGTGGTCAATGAGCATGCCGCCGTGGTCAACCGTTTGCTGTGGATGCAGGACGCTTACCGTCTGACGGCAGTCGACTCGGTGTTGCAGAAGACCCCGTTCAGTTTCGACGTTTCGGTGTGGGAGTTCTTCTGGCCGTTGATGACCGGCGCACGCCTGGTCATGGCCCAACCCGACGGGCACAAGGATCCGCAATACCTGGCACAAGTGATTGAGGCCGAGAACATCACCACGCTGCACTTTGTGCCGTCGATGCTCGACGTGTTTCTTGCCAACAGTGACACCCATCGCAGCAGCGGTTTGCGGCAGGTGATGTGCAGCGGTGAGGCGTTGCCGGGCAGTCTGGTGCGACGTTTCAAACTGCAATTGCCGGGCAGCGAGTTGCACAATCTTTACGGCCCGACCGAAGCGGCCGTCGATGTCACTGCGTGGAACTGCGCCGGGCCAATCGAGCAAACGCCGGACAACACCCCGATCGGCAAACCGATTGCCAACACCCGTATGTACATCCTCGACGCTCAGCAACAACCGGTGCCGCAAGGCGTGATCGGTGAGTTGTACATCGGTGGTGTGCAGGTCGCACGCGGCTACCTCAATCGCCCGGAACTGAATGCCGAACGCTTCCTCGACGATCCTTTCCGTCCCGACGGCCGGATGTACCGCACTGGCGACATCGCCCGCTATCTGCCCGACGGCAATATCGAGTACCTGGGCCGTAACGACGATCAGGTGAAACTCCGTGGCCTGCGTATCGAGCTGGGTGAAATTCAGGCGCGCATGACCGGGATAGCCGGCGTGCAGGAAGCCGCGGTGCTGGCCCGTGAAGAGGTCCCGGGGGACAAGCGTCTGGTCGCGTATTACACCGGCGAACGCCTGGAAGTTGACGTGTTGCGCAGTCATCTGCTTGAGCATCTGCCGGATTACATGGTGCCAATGCTGTTCGTGCACCTGGACGCGCTGCCGCTGAGCCCCAACGGCAAACTCGACCGCAAGGCCTTGCCGGCACCGGATCAGAGCGCGCTGAAAACCCGTGAGTACGAAGCCCCGGTCGGCGAAGTCGAAATCATCCTCGCTCGCCTTTGGGCCGAGTTGCTCAACGTCGAACGAGTCGGGCGTCACGACCATTTCTTTGAACTGGGTGGTCACTCATTACTGGCGGTCAGCCTCATCGGCCGGTTACGCCAGGAAGGCATGGAAGCTGATGTCAGGGCGCTGTTCGAACAGCCAACCCTGGCCGGCTACGCCGCAATTACGGAAAGAATGGAGATCGTCCTGTGAATGTGATCGAACTGTTGGCAACCCTGAAAAGCAAAGACATTCAGTTGGCGGTCAGCGACGACCAGTTGCGCGTAAACGGCAACAAGCAGGCCTTGAGCGATCCGGCATTACTGGCAGCGCTGCGTGAACACAAACCGGCGCTGATCGAACTGATCAAGGCCGGGCAATATTCGGCCACCAAGGCCGGTCAGATCGACGTGCCGGCCAATGGCATTCTCCCCGGCAGCACGCGCATCACACCGGAAATGCTCACCCTCGCCGACATTGATCAAGCGACCATTGACCGCTTGATCGCCGACGTCCCCGGCGGCGCGGCCAATGTGCAGGACATCTATCCACTGGCGCCGTTGCAGGAAGGCATTCTCTATCACCACGCGAGTAACGAGCAGGGCGATCCGTACGTCATGCAGTCGTACTTTGCGTTCAGCAATCGTCAGCGGTTACAGGCGTTTGCTCAGGCCTTGCAAACGGTGATCGATCGCCACGACATCTTGCGCACGGCGGTGCATTGGGAGGGCCTGGATACGCCGCTGCAAGTGGTCTGGCGCAAAGTGCAACTGCCCGTGGAAGAGGTGCTGCTCGACCACGAGGGCGATGCCTTGCAACAACTGCACGAACGCTTTGACGCGCGGCATTTCCGTCTCGACGTCACCCGTGCACCGCTGATGCGTCTGGCCTACGCCTGGGATCAGGCCGGTCAGCGAGTGGTCGCGACGTTGCTGTTCCATCACATGGCGCTGGACCACTCGGCACTCGACGTGGTGCGTCACGAGTTGCTCGCCTGCCTTACCGGCCAGCAACAATCGCTGGGCCGGCCAGTGCCGTTTCGCAATTACGTGGCGCAAGCGCGGCTGGGCATCTCGGAAGCCGAACATGAGGCGTTTTTCCGCGACATGCTCGGTGATATCAGCGAGCCGACGCTGCCGTATGGTTTGCACGATGTGCAGGGCGACGGGCTGGGTATTGCCGAACTGAGCCTGCCGATCGACCCGCTGCTCGGCCAGCGTCTGCGGGCGCAGGCGCGGCAGCTCGGAGTGAGTGCCGCGAGCCTGTTCCATCTCGGTTGGGCGCAGGTGCTGGCGGTGCTGACCGGTAAGCCCAACGTGGTGTTCGGCACCGTGCTGATGGGCCGTATGCAAGGCGCCGAAGCCACCGAGCGCGCGCTGGGGATTTTCATCAATACCTTGCCGCTGCGGGTCGATGTCGATGCGCAGGGCGTGCGTGCTGCGGTCGATGCGACGCACAAACGCCTGACCACGTTGATGCGCCACGAACACGCGCCGCTGGCATTGGCGCAACGTTGCAGCGGTGTGGTCGCACCCACGCCGTTGTTCAGCGTCTTGCTCAATTACCGCCACAGCCATACAGCGGCGACGGCCAGTGCCGAGACCCTCGCCGTATGGGAAGGCATCAGCACCCTCAGCTCCGAAGAACGCACCAACTACCCGCTGACCCTGAGCGTCGATGATTTCGGCGATGCGTTCAGCCTGACTTTGCTGGCGACCACTGAGGTTGAACCGCAGCGCATCTGCGAGTACCTGCACTGCGCGCTGGAAAGTCTGGTGCTGGCGCTGGAGCAGGCGCCGGACACCGCGCTCAACCAATTGCCGATTCTACCGGCGGCCGAGCGTGAGCAAGTGTTGCTGGCGTTCAATGCCACCCACGCCGATTTCCCGGCAATGCTGACTATCGCGCAACGTTTCGAGGCGCAAGTCGCGCAGCGGCCGGAAGCCGTGGCAGCGGCTTTTCTCGGTGAGCAATTGAGCTATGCCGAACTCAATCGGCAGGCCAATGCACTGGCCCATCAGTTGATTGAACTCGGGGTGAAACCTGACGATCGTGTGGCCATCGTCGCCCGGCGAGGCCTCGATACGCTGGTCGGGCTGGTGGCGATTCTCAAGGCCGGCGCCGGTTATGTGCCGATCGACCCGGCGCACCCGGCCGATCGTCTGCACTACTTGCTGAGTGACAGCGCCCCGGTTGCCATCCTCACCCAGAGCACTTTGCACGAGCGCTTGCCAGCGCTGCATGTGCCGGTAATCGACCTCGATCAGCGCAGCTGGCCGCTGAGCGTGACCGCTGATCCGCAAGTGACTGGCCTGACTTCCGCGCACCTGGCCTACGTGATCTACACCTCCGGGTCTACCGGGTTGCCGAAAGGCGTGATGGTCGAACACCGTACCCTGTCGAATCTGGTCGACTGGCATTGCACAGCGTTTGATCTGTGCGCCGGTCGTCACACCTCAAGCCTTGCCGGATTCGGTTTTGACGCCATGGCGTGGGAAGTCTGGCCGGCGTTGTGTGCCGGCGCGACCCTGCATCTGGCGCCGACTCACGAAGGCAGCGAAGACATCGACGCGCTGCTCGACTGGTGGCGCGCGCAGCCGCTGGACGTGAGTTTCCTGCCGACGCCAGTGGCCGAATATGCCTTCAGCCAGAACCTTGAACACCCGACCTTGCGCACGCTGCTGATTGGTGGCGACCGCTTGCGGCAATTCAGCCGCAACCAGCAATTCGATGTGATCAACAACTACGGCCCGACCGAAGCCACCGTGGTCGCGACTTCTGGACTGATCGAGGCGGGTGAGGCGCTGCACATCGGCAAACCGGTGGCCAACGCCACGGTGTATCTGCTCGATGAGCAGCAGCGCCCGGTGCCGATAGGCGTCATGGGCGAGTTGTACGTCGGTGGCGCGGGTGTTGCGCGAGGCTATCTGAACCGCGCCGATCTGACTGCCGAGCGCTTCCTCCACGACCCGTTCAGCCCCTTGCCGAATGCGCGCATGTATCGCACCGGCGACCTCGCACGCTGGCGCGCTGACGGCACGATTGACTACCTGGGTCGCAATGACGATCAGGTGAAAATCCGTGGCGTGCGCATCGAACTTGGTGAAATCGAAACTCGCCTCAATCAGTTGCCCGGCATCCAGGAGGCAGTGCTGCTGGCTCGCGAAGACGAACCCGGCCAGCCGCGGCTGGTCGCCTATTTCACCGAGCAGGCGCAGGTCGAGCCGCTGGCCGTGGCCGAGTTGCGCGCGCACCTGTTGACGCAGTTGCCGGATTACATGGTGCCGATGGCCTTCGTCAAACTCGACGCGCTACCACTGACCGCCAATGGCAAGGTCGACCGCAAGGCCCTGCCGAGGCCTGATCGTGCGGCGCTGTTCACCCGCCAATACGAGGCGCCACACAATGAACTGGAAACAGCGCTGGCGCAGATCTGGGCGCAAGTGCTGCAGGTTGAGCGAGTAGGGCGTCAGGATCACTTTTTTGAACTCGGCGGCCATTCGCTGCTGGCGATGCGCATGGTGTCGCAGGTTCGCCAACGTCTCGGGGTAGAGCTGGCACTGGGCGATCTGTTCGCCAATGCCGAACTGGCGGCGGTCGCCGCAGTGGTGGCGCAAGCCGGGCGCAGTACGCAACCGGAGATCGTCCCGGTGGCCCGTGACGGCGCATTGCCGCTGTCGTTCGCCCAGCAACGTTTGTGGTTTCTGGCGCAAATGGAAGGCGCCAACACCGCGTACAACATTCCCATCGGCCTGCGTCTGCGTGGCCATCTGAACGAAGAGGCGCTGCAACAAGCGTTGGGGCGCATCGTTGCCCGCCACGAAACCCTGCGCAGCCGTTTTGCCCAGTTCAACGACGAAGCACAGGTATTGATTGCCCCGGTCGACAGCGGTTTGCTGTTGCGCGTCGAAGATCTGCGGCAACACCCGCAACCTGACAAAACCTTGTTGGCGCTGATTCAGGGCGAAGCTTCCGGGCCTTTCGACTTGCAGGACGACCCGCTGATTCGCGGGCGGCTGGTGCGTCTGGCCGATGATCACCATGTGCTGCTGCTGACCCTGCACCACATCATCTCCGATGGCTGGTCGATGGGGGTTTTGACCCGTGAACTGATGGCTTTGTATCAGGCGTTCAGCCACGGTCAACCCGATCCGCTGCCAGCGCTGGCGCTGCAATACACCGATTACGCGGTGTGGCAGCGCCGCTGGCTCAGCGGCGAGGTGTTGCAGCGCCAGAGCGAGTACTGGCAACAAACGTTGGCCGGCGCGCCGGCGCTGTTGATGTTGCCGACCGATCGGCCACGCCCGGCAGAACAGGATTTCGCCGGCAGCACCGTTGATGTACTGCTCGACGAGCGTTTGAGTGCCGGACTCAAAGCCCTGTCCCAGCGCCACGGCGTGACGCTGTACATGACGCTGATAAGTGCCTGGGCGATGTTGCTCAGTCGCTTGTCCGGTCAGTCCGAGGTCGTGATCGGTTCACCGGTTGCCAACCGCAGCCGCGTCGAGATCGAAGGCTTGATCGGCATGTTCGTCAACACCCTGACGTTGCGCATCGATACCTCTGGCGAGTTGAGCGCCGAGGCGCTATTGGCGCGGGTCAAGGCGCAAACCCTGGCAGCGCAGGCGCATCAGGATCTGCCGTTCGAGCAAGTGGTGGAAATCACCAAACCGGTGCGTAGCCTGGCCCACAGTCCGTTGTTTCAGACCCTGTTCAGTTGGGACAGTAATGATGGACCGGCGCTGGCACTCGGTGATCTGACGCTGGAAGGCGTGGCCGAACCGAGCCACTTTGCCAAGTTTGATCTGTCGCTCAGCCTGGGTGAGTCGCGGGGCGAGATTGGCGGCTCGCTGGAGTACGCCACGGCGTTGTTCGATGAGCAAACGGTCGTGCGCTTCGTCGGCTACTTCCAGCGCCTGTTGCAGGCCATGGTCGCCAACGATCAGGCGGTGCTGGAACAGACGCCTCTGCTGGCGCAAGAAGAGCAACAACGTGTGCTGTTCGATTTCAACGCCACGGAGGTTGATTACGATCTCGATCAGTCGATCCACGGTTTGTTCGAGGCGCAAGTGTTGCGCACACCTCAGGCCGTCGCATTACAGAGTGGCGAGCAGCGCTTGAGCTTCAGCGAACTGAATGCCAGCGCCAACCGTCTGGCCCATCACTTGCGCGGGCTGGGTGTACAGCCGGACTCACGAGTGGCGATCTGCGTCGAGCGCAGCCTCGACATGGTGGTCAGCCTGCTGGCCATCCTCAAGGCAGGAGGCGCTTACGTGCCGCTGGATCCGGCTTATCCGCTGGAACGCCTGGCCTACATGCTGGATGACAGCGTGCCGGCAGTGGTGCTGGTTCAGGGTTCAACCCGCCTGTTGCTGGGCGAAGTCGCCGTACCCGTGGTCGATCTCGATCAACCGCAATGGCAATCGCTGTCGGCGGACAATCCGCAGATCCCTGCGCTGACGCCACAACACAGCGCTTACGTCATCTACACCTCCGGCTCTACCGGCCAGCCAAAAGGCGTTATCAACGAACACGCCGGGGTGGTCAACCGTTTGCTGTGGATGCAGGACGCTTATCAATTGACGGCGACGGACAGGGTGTTGCAGAAAACCCCGTTCAGTTTTGACGTGTCGGTCTGGGAGTTCTTCTGGCCGTTGATGACCGGTGCACGATTGGTCATGGCGCGGCCCGGTGGACACAAGGATCCGCAGTATCTCAGCGAAGTGATCGAGACTGAACAGATCACCACATTGCACTTCGTGCCTTCGATGCTCGATGTCTTTCTGGCCCACGGCGATACGCGCCGTTGCAAGCCATTGCGGCAAGTGATGTGTAGCGGTGAGGCGTTGCCGGGCAGTCTGGTGCGACGCTTCAAGGAGCAATTGCCGGGCAGCGAATTGCACAACCTTTACGGCCCGACCGAAGCGGCAGTGGATGTCACTGCATGGAACTGCGCCGGCCCCGTGGAACAAACTCCCGACAACACACCGATTGGCAAGCCGATCGCCAACACCCGCATGTACATCCTCGACAACCAGCAACAACCGGTGCCACACGGCGTTGTCGGTGAGCTGTACATCGGCGGTGTGCAGGTCGCGCGTGGCTATTTGAACCGCCCGGAGCTGACTGAAGAGCGCTTCCTGACAGACCCTTTCAATGAACGCCCCGATGCCCGGATGTACCGCACGGGTGACGTCGCCCGTTATCTGCCAGACGGCAACATCGAATACCTGGGACGCAACGACGATCAGGTGAAGATCCGTGGTTTGCGTATCGAACTCGGTGAAATCCAGGCACGCCTGACCCAGATCGACGGTGTGCAGGAAGCCGTGGTGCTGGCCCGCGAAGATGTGCCGGGCGACAAGCGCCTGGTCGCGTACTACACCGGTTCGCCACAGGCGAACGATGCACTGCGTAGCCATCTGCTGGAACATCTGCCGGACTACATGGTTCCCGCGGTTTTCGTGCAATTGCAGGTGTTGCCGCTCAGCCCCAATGGCAAGCTGGATCGCAAGGCGCTACCGATACCGGATCAGGCCTCGATGCTCAGCCGTGAATACGAAGCGCCGGTTGGAGAGGTCGAAACTGTCCTTGCCCAGCTATGGGCCGAGCTGCTCGATGTCGAGCGAGTAGGGCGTCACGATCACTTCTTCGAATTGGGCGGCCATTCGCTTCTGGCAGTGAGACTGGTCGCGAAAATGCGTCGCGCCGGACTGACGGCAGACGTTCGTGTGCTGTTCAACCAGCCGACTCTGGCAGCACTGGCCGCTGCTGTCGGGGGTGAGCCCGAGATTGAAGTTGCAGCCAATCGCATTGCCAGCGATTGCGCGCGTATCACCCCCGAGCTACTGCCGCTGGTGACACTCGACCAACCCGCCATTGACCGTATCGTCGCCAGTATTCCCGGCGGCGTCGCCAATGTGCAGGATATTTACCCGCTGGCGCCATTACAGACCGGGATCTTCTTCCATCACTTGTCGGCGACCCAAGGCGATCCCTACGTGTTGCAGGCGCAGTTTGCCTTTACTGATGAACAGCGTCTCGCAACCTTCACTCAAGCGCTGCAATGCGTGATCGAGCGCCATGACATTCTGCGTACTTCGCTGTTCTGGGATGGCCTGGAAGAGCCGGTACAAGTGGTCTGGCGTAAGGCTTCTCTGGTTTGTGAAACCGTGCCACTGGACGCAGACGATGTTGATGCGCTGGATCAACTGCGCAGCCGTTTCGATGCCGGTCACTACCGGATGGCAATCAACCAGGCACCGCTTTTGCGTGTGGTGAGTGGCCGGGATGCAGCGAACCAGCGCGTTGTGGCGATTTTGCTGTTCCATCACTTGGTGATGGACCACGTTGCACTGGAAGTGCTGCAACACGAAATGCAGGCTTACCTGCTTGATCAGCCGCAGCGTCTGAGCGAGCCGGTGCCGTACCGCAATTACGTGGCGCACACCCGTAGCGGATTGAGTGATCAGCAACACCAGAACTTCTTCCGCGAGATGCTCGGCGACGTCAGCGAGCCGACCGTGCCTTACGGCCAGAACCGCGCTGATAAAAGCCACGCCGAAGAAGCCCATCGCCTGCTCGACAACGATCTGAGTCAGCGGGTCAGAGCCAAGGCTCGGCGCCTGGGTATCAGCGCCGCGAGCCTCATGCACCTGGCCTGGGCGCAGGTGCTGGGCCAGTTGTCCGGGCGTGAGCAAGTGGTATTCGGTACGGTTCTGCTCGGACGATTGCAGGCGGGCGAGGGCGCCGAGCGCGCGCTGGGCGTGTTCATCAACACCTTGCCGCTGCGCATCGATCTGGGCCAGCACTCGGTGAAGGATGCCGCGCTGAACACTCACCAACAGCTGAACCGCTTGTTGCAGCACGAGCATGCGCAACTGGCGCTGGCCCAACATTGCAGCGCAATGGCGGCGGGCACGCCGTTGTTCAGCTCTTTATTCAATTATCGCCACAGTGGCGGTACCGGCTCGGCATCCCGGGAGGCCGCAGCTGCGTGGCAAGGCATGCAGTTGCTGAAAGCCGAAGAGCGCACTAACTATCGGTTGAGCCTCAGTGTCGATGATCTGGGCGAGGGCTTCAGCCTTACCGCTCTGGCAGGTGACGGCATTGATGCCGAACGCATCTGCGAGTACATGCAACTGGCGGTGGCTAATCTGTTGCAGGCACTGGCACAAAAACCGCAATTGGCGGTTGAGCATTTGTCGGTTCTGCCGGAGGACGAGCGCCAACAATTGCTGGTCGAATTCAATGCCACCGAGCGCGAATACCCCAAGACACATACCGTTCATGCATTGTTTGAGCTGCAAGCGACGGTGCATACGCAGGCTGTGGCAGCGGTGCATGGCACGCATACCCTGAGCTATGGCGAGTTGAATACCCGGGCCAACCAGCTAGCCCATCACCTGATTGCCCAAGGTGTGCAACCGGGCAGCCATGTGGCAATCCTGTTGCCGCGCTCGCTGGACCTGCTGATTGCGCAATTGGCGATTGCCAAGTGCGCGGCAGCCTACGTGCCGCTGGACATCAACGCGCCGAGCGAGCGTCAGGCGTTCATGGTTGAAGATTGCCAGGCCGTGGCGCTGTTGACCTTGAGTCGCGAAGTGATCGACTACGCCGCGCCGCGCATTGATCTCGACAGGTTGACGCTCAGCGGACAGCCGACACATAACCCGAATCTGCTGCAATCCTCGGAATCGCTGGCGTATATCATGTACACCTCCGGCTCCACCGGCACGCCGAAAGGCGTGATGGTGCCGCACCGTGGCATCGGCCGCTTGGTGATCAACAACGGTTACGCCGATTTCAATCCGCAGGACCGCGTGGTGTTTGCCTCGAACCCGGCGTTCGACGCCAGCACCATGGATATCTGGGGGCCGTTGTTGAATGGCGGGCGAGTGGTGGTCATCGACCATGAAACCCTGCTCGATCCGAATGCTTTCGGCCGAGAACTGAGCAGCTCCGGGGCGACGATTCTGTTCGTCACCACCGCGCTGTTCAACCAGTACGTGCAACTGATTCCGCAGGCGCTCAAAGGCTTGCGCATTCTGTTGTGCGGCGGTGAGCGCGGCGATCCGGCAGCGTTCCGTCGACTGCTGGCCGAGGCACCAGAGTTGCGCATCGTGCATTGCTACGGCCCGACCGAAACCACCACCTACGCCACGACCTTCGAAGTACACGAAGTGGCGGAAAACGCCGAAAGCGTGCCGATTGGCGGACCGATTTCCAACACTCAGGTGTACGTGCTCGATGCCCATCAGCAACCGGTGCCAATGGGCGTGACCGGAGAGTTGTACATCGGCGGTCAGGGTGTAGCGCTGGGCTATTTGAATCGGCCGGACCTGACTGCAGAGAAATTTCTTCGCGACCCGTTCAGCGACAAACCTGGCGCGCTGCTCTATCGAACCGGCGACCTCGCGCGCTGGCTGGCGCCGGGACAACTCGATTGCATCGGGCGCAATGACGACCAGGTGAAAATCCGTGGTTTCCGCATCGAGCTGGGCGAAATCGAAAACCGTCTGTTGAATTGCCCGGGCATCAAGGAAGCGGTGGTGCTGGCGCGCCGCGATGGCCAGGAAAACGCACGTCTGGTGGCGTATTACACGGTGACTGGCGCCAGTCTCGACAGCGCTGATCTGCACGCTCAGTTGCAAGCACGACTGCCGGAATACATGGTGCCGACGGCATGGGTGCAACTCGATGTGCTCCCGTTGAACAACAATGGCAAGGTTGATCGTAAAGCCTTACCCAAACCTGATGATGCTGCGTTGCTTAACCGAGAGTACATAGCGCCGCAAGGCGAGTTGGAAAGTGTCCTGGCGCAAATCTGGATCGACGTGCTGCAGGTCGAGCAGGTCGGCCGTCACGATCACTTCTTTGAACTGGGCGGCCATTCGTTGCTGGCGATGCGCATGGTCTCGCTGGTACGGCAGCGCCTCGGTGTGGAGCTGGCGCTGAGCGATCTGTTTGCCGACGCGCAACTGCACGCGGTTGCCGCGACGCTGAATCGCGCCGGACGCAGCACGTTGCCAGAGATCCTCCCGGCGCCCCGTGATGAAGCGTTGCCAATGTCTTTCGCCCAACAGCGTCTGTGGTTTTTGGCGCAGATGCAGGGTGGCAACTCGGCGTACAACATCCCCATCGGCCTGCGTCTGCACGGCCGTCTCGACGCCGACGCGCTGCAAAGGGCGCTGACGCGGATCGTTGCCCGTCACGAAACCTTGCGCAGCCGTTTTGTCAGCATCGACGACACCGCGCAGGTGTCGATTGCGCCGGTCGGCAGCGATTTGCTGCTGCGCGTTGAAGACCTGCGCCAACACCCGCAGGCCGAGCCTGCCTTGCAGACATTGATGACGCAGGAAGCCTCGGCCGCATTCGATCTGCAAACCGATACGCTGATTCGCGGACGGCTGGTGCGTCTGGCTGACGATCACCATGTGCTGCTGGTGACCGTGCATCACATTGTCGCCGACGGTTGGTCGATGGGCGTACTGACCCGCGAGCTGATGGCGCTGTATCAAGCGTTCAGCCATGGCGAGCAAGATCCATTGCCAGCGCTGACCTTGCAATACGGCGACTACGCCGTGTGGCAACGGCGCTGGCTCAGCGGCGAAGTGCTACAGCGGCAAAGCGATTACTGGCAGCAGACCCTCGACGGCGCGCCGGCGCTGTTGACCCTGCCGACCGATCGGCCGCGTCCGGCGCAACAGGATTACACCGGCGGCAACGTCGAAGTGCTGTTGGGCGAGCGCTTGAGTGCGGGACTCAAGGCTTTGAGTCAACGTCATGGCGTAACGCTGTTCATGACCATGACCAGTGCCTGGGCACTGTTGATGAGTCGTCTTTCCGGGCAGGCCGACGTGGTGATCGGTTCGCCGGTGGCCAACCGTAGCCGTGCCGAGATCGAAGGGCTGATCGGCATGTTCGTCAATACTCTGGCATTGCGCATCGACACCTCGGGCGAGCCGAGTGTCGAAGCGTTGCTGGCGCGGGTCAAGGCGCGGACTCTGCAAGCTCAGGTGCATCAGGACCTGCCGTTCGAGCAAGTGGTGGAAATCGTCAGACCGGTGCGCAGCCTGGCGCACAGCCCGTTGTTCCAGACCACGTTGAGCTGGGACAGCAGCGTCGGGCCGCAATTGGTGTTGGCGGACCTGACCCTGGAAGGCGTGACCGGGGAGGGCGACGTCGCCAAGTTCGACCTGACGCTGACGCTGGGCGAAGTCAACGGGGAGATTCGCGGATCGCTAGTGTATGCCACGGCGCTGTTCGACGAGTCGACGATCCAGCGCTATGTCGGCTACTTCCAGCGGCTGCTGGAAGCGATGGTCGGCGACGATCACACCGTGCTGGAGCAAGTGCCGCTGCTGGCGCCGGATGAGCGTCAACGGCTGTTGACGGACTTCAATGCCACGGCGCGTGAATATCCGCAGACGCTGACCGTACACGGGATTTTCCAGCAGCAGGTCGCGGCGCATCCGAAAGCTGTAGCGGCGGTCCATGGTACGCACTCGCTGAGCTACTTTGAACTGAACGCTCAGGCCAATCGCCTGGCCCATCATCTGATCGGCCAAGGCGTGCAACCGGGTGATCACGTGGCGATCCTGTTGCCACGCTCGCTGGAATTGCTGGTCGCGCAAATCGCCATCGCCAAGTGCGCGGCAGCCTACGTGCCGCTGGACATCAACGCGCCGAGCGAGCGTCAGGCGTTCATGGTCGAGGATTGTCGGGCGGTGGCATTGCTGACGCTGAGCAGCGAAGTCATCGACTACACGGCATCGCGAGTCGACCTGGACAGGCTGAAACTCAGCGGACAGCCGACGCATAACCCGAACCTGCTGCAATCCTCGGAATCGCTGGCGTACATCATGTACACCTCCGGCTCCACTGGTACGCCGAAAGGCGTGATGGTGCCGCACCGTGGCATCGGCCGCTTGGTGATCAACAACGGTTACGCCGATTTCAATCCGCAGGACCGCGTGGTGTTCGCCTCGAACCCGGCGTTCGACGCCAGCACCATGGACATCTGGGGGCCTTTGCTGAATGGCGGGCGGGTGGTGGTCATCGACCATGAAACCCTGCTCGATCCGAATGCTTTCGGCCGAGAACTGAGCAGCTCCGGGGCGACAATCCTGTTTGTCACCACGGCGTTGTTCAACCAGTACGTGCAACTGATTCCGCAGGCGCTCGAAGGCTTGCGCATTCTGTTGTGCGGCGGTGAACGCGGCGATCCGTCTGCGTTCCGCCGACTGCTGGCCGAAGCACCAGAGTTGCGCATCGTGCATTGCTACGGCCCGACCGAAACCACCACCTACGCCACGACCTTCGAAGTACACGAAGTGGCCGAATACGCTGAAAGCGTGCCGATTGGCGGGCCGATTTCCAACACCCAGGTGTACGTGCTCGATGCCCATCAGCAACCGGTGCCGATGGGTGTGACCGGCGAGTTGTACATCGGCGGCCAGGGTGTGGCGCTGGGCTATTTGAACCGGCCGGACCTGACCGCAGAGAAATTCCTTCGCGACCCGTTCAGTGACAAACCCGGTGCGTTGCTCTATCGCACCGGCGACCTCGCGCGCTGGCTGGCGCCGGGGCAACTCGACTGCATCGGGCGCAATGACGATCAGGTGAAAATCCGCGGTTTCCGCATCGAACTGGGCGAAATCGAAACGCGTCTGCTGAACTGCCCGGGCATCAAGGAAGCGGTGGTGCTGGCGCGCCGCGACGGCCAGGACAACGCACGTCTGGTGGCGTATTACACGGTCACCGGTGAGACTCTCGACGGCGCTGATCTGCACGCTCAGTTGCAAGCACGACTGCCGGAATACATGGTGCCGACGGCGTGGGTGCAGCTCGATGTGCTGCCGCTGAACAACAATGGCAAGGTTGACCGCAAGGCGCTGCCGGCTCCAACGCAGGAGGCGATGCTCAGTCGTGCCTACGAGGCACCGGCCACTCCGCTGGAGGCAAGCCTTGCCGCCGTCTGGGCTGAAGTGTTGCAGGTCGCGCAGGTCGGGCGCCACGACAACTTCTTCGAACTCGGCGGCCACTCGTTATTGGCGATGCGCATGCTCTCCCAGGTGCGTCAGCAGATGGGCGTGGAACTGGCGTTGGCCGATCTGTTCGCCAATCCGCAACTGGCTGCCGTCGCCGAAGTCCTCAGTCGGGCAGGCCGCAGCACGCTACCGGATATTCTGCCGGCACCGCGTGATCAAGTGCTGCCGCTGTCGTTTGCCCAGCAACGCCTGTGGTTCCTCGCACAGATGGGCGGCGGCAGCTCGGCTTACAACATTCCGATCGGTCTGCGTCTGCGCGGGCGTCTTGATGAAGATGCCTTGCAACGGGCATTGGCGCGAATCGTCGCCCGACATGAAACCCTGCGCAGCCGTTTCACTCCGCACGATGATCAGGCACAAGTATTGTTTGTGCCGGTCGAGACTGGTTTGTTGCTGCAAGTCGCGGATTTGCGTGAGCATCCGCACGCCGATGAGGCGTTGCAGCAACTGAGCGAAGCCGAAGCGTGCGCACCGTTCAACCTGGAACATGATCCGCTGGTCCGCGGCCGACTGGTGCGTCTGGCCGACGATCACCATGTGCTGGTACTGACGATGCACCACATCATCTCCGACGGCTGGTCGATGGGAGTGCTGACCCGCGAGCTGATGGCGCTGTATCAAGCGTTCAGCCAGGGTGAAGCCGATCCGCTGCCACCGCTGGCTCTGCAATACACCGACTACGCGGTGTGGCAACGCCGCTGGCTCAGCGGTGAAGTGCTGCAGCGTCAATCTGATTACTGGCAACAGAACCTCGCTGGCGCTCCGGCGTTGTTGAGCCTGCCGACCGACCGTCCGCGTCCGGCGCAGCAGGACTATAGCGGCGCCAGTGTCGAAGTGTTGCTGGACGAACAGACCAGCGCCGACCTCAAGGCGCTTTGCCAGCGCCGCGCCGTGACGCCGTACATGGTGATCATGAGTGCGTGGGCGATATTGCTCGCGCGCTTGTCCGGTCAGGACGACGTGGTCATCGGGTCGCCGGTTGCCAACCGCACCCGCGCCGAAATCGAAGGTTTGATTGGCATGTTCGTCAACACCCTCGCGCTGCGCATCGACACGTCGGGTGAGCTGAGCGGTGAGGCGCTGCTGGCGCGGGTCAAGGCGCAGACCCTGCAAGCCCAGGCGCATCAGGATTTGCCGTTTGAACAGGTGGTGGAAATCACCCGGCCGGTGCGTAGCCTGTCGCACAGCGCGTTGTTCCAGACGCTGTTGAGCTGGAACAACAACGACGGCCCAAGCCTGACCCTCGGCGACATGACGCTCGAAGGTGTCGCCAGCCCGAGCCTCTTTGTGAAATTCGACCTGTCGTTGACCCTCGGTGACTATCCGGGCGGGATTCGCGGTGCGCTGAACTACGCCACGGCGCTGTTCGACGAGTCGGCTATCCAGCGCTTTGTCGGGTACTTCCAGCGACTGCTGGCGGCGCTGGTCAGCGATGATCAAGCGGTACTGGAGCACCTGCCGTTGCCGGCGCCGGAGGAGCTTCAGCGATTGCTGGTCGAGTACAACGCAACCGCGGTCGATTGCCCGCTGGAGCAGCCGCTTCAGGCCTTGTTCGAAGCGCAGGTGCGGCGTAAACCGGAAGCTGTTGCCGTGCAATCCGAACAAGGGTCCCTGACTTATCAAGCGCTCAATGCACGCGCCAACCGACTGGCTCATCATCTGCGCGAAATCGGTGTACAGCCGGACACGCGCGTGGCGATCTGTGTCGAGCGCGGGCCGGATCTGGTGATCGGTCTGCTCGCCATTCTCAAGGCGGGCGGGGCGTATGTACCGCTGGATCCGGGTTATCCGGCGGAGCGTCTGGCCTACATGCTCAAGGACAGCGCACCGGTGGCCGTGCTGGTGCAGTCGGCAACCCGCTCGTTGTTCACAGCGTCTGCGGTTGCGCTGATCGACCTTGATCGCAGCACCTGGCAGAACCAGGTCGAACACGATCCGCAGGTGCCAGGCCTGAGTGCATCCAGCCTGGCCTACATGATCTACACCTCAGGCTCCACCGGTCTGCCCAAAGGCGTGATGATCGAACATCGCAGCGCCTGCAACATGGTGCACTGGGGCTCGCAGATCAGTGCGCCCACCGAGCACGGTGCGCTGCTGCAAAAAGCGCCGTTCAGCTTCGACAGTTCGGTGTGGGAGATCTTCTGGCCGCTGTGTTCCGGCCTGCGTCTGGTGCTGGCACGACCTGACGGCAACCGCGATTCGGCTTATGTGGTGCAGACCATTCGCGAGCATCAGGTCACGGTGGTCAAATTCGTTCCGGCGTTGCTCCAGCACTTCATCGAAGAGGACGATGTCGAGCAGTGCACCAGCCTCACCGATGTACTCAACGGCGGTGGCGAACTCAGTACGGCGCTGGTTCGCCAAGTGCGTCAGCGCCTGCCCTGGGTGCGTTTGCATAATGTCTACGGGCCGACCGAAACCACTGTCGACAGCAGCGGCTGGACGCTGGAGCCGGGTAGTCCGATGCCGGACAGCGTGGTGCCGATCGGCAAGGCGCTGAGCAACACTCGCTTGTACGTCCTCGATGCCCACGATCAGCCAGTACCACTGGGCGTCAGTGGTCAGTTGCACATCGGTGGCGTTGGTGTCGCGCGTGGCTATCACGGACTGCCCGACATGCAGGCCGAGCGCTTCATCGACAGCCCGTTTGTGCCGGGTGACCGGCTGTACCGCACCGGCGATCTGGTGCGCTACAACAACGACGGCGACCTCGAATTCCTCGGCCGCAACGACTTCCAGATCAAGCTGCGTGGCTTGCGCCTGGAGCCGGGTGAAATCGAAGCCCGGTTGATCGAACACCCGGCGATCCGCGAAGCGGTGGTCATGGTGCGCGACGAGCGCCTGGTCGCCTGGTACACCCTGCGTGCCGACGTTGCCGCGCCGGATCTGGAGGTGTTGCGCGCCCATGTGCTGCAGCGTTTGCCGGAATACATGGTGCCAGGCGCTTTTGTGTTGCTTGACGCTCTGCCGCTGACGCCCAATGACAAGATTGACCGCAAAGCGCTGCCTGAACCGGGTGTGGAAGCGCTCATCAACCGTCCTTACGTGGCGCCGCAAGGCGAAGTCGAAACGGCGTTGGCGCAGATCTGGGCCGAAGTGCTGGGCATCGAGCAAGTCGGGCGTCACGACAACTTCTTCGAGTTGGGCGGGCATTCGCTGTTGGCGGTGCGTCTGGTCAATCTGATGCAGCGAGCAGGGTTGCCAGTGTCGCTGGCGCAGTTGTTCCAGCACCCGAGCGTCGAGTCCGCCGCTGCGCTCCTCAAGCAGGACCGCGACGCTGCCGGACAGCCCGACGGACTGGTCGTGGTACGCGCCGGGGATCACGGTACGCCGTTGTTTCTGATGCACGAGTTCAGCGGTCGCGAAGTGTATTTTCCGGCATTGGCCATGCACATCGACGGAGCGTTCCCGATTTATGGTCTGCCCGGTGTGCCACTCGGCCAGCCGCAACTGCGTACGATCGAGTGCATGGCCCGGCGTATGGTCGAGATCATCCGTTCGGTGCAGCCGCACGGGCCGTATCGTCTGGCGGGATGGTCATTCGGCGGGGTGTTGGCCCTTGAGGTCGGCCAGCAATTGCTTGGCCTTGATGAGCCGGTTGATTTCATCGGCATGCTCGACAGCTATGCGCCCAACCCACTGGCTCAGAACAAGGCGATGTGGAGCGGTGAAGGGTTGGACAAGCGTCAGTTGCTGGGCCATTGCCGGGGTCGTTCGATGATGCTCGGGGCAGAGGGGCAAACCGCGTTGGCGCGTGTGCAGGCGCTGGAGGCTGAAGTCGGGCAACTGGATTTCAATGAGCTGTTCCAGCGTTGCCTGGCGCAGCAACTGACTGATCCGGAACTGTCGACCGTCAGCGCCGCAGATGCCAGACACTACTTCGAGCGCGAGGCCGCGCACCGGCTGGCATTGGCTCATTACCGGGTCGGCCCGGCCAGCCAGACAATCCATCTGTTCCGCGCTCAGGAATTGATGGACGGGCAATCGATGCCGAGTCCGACGCGTGGATGGGAAGAACGTTTTTCCAGCGAATGGCTGCACTGTATCGATATCCCGGGCGATCACCGCACGATGATGAAAAATCCGCACATCCAGGCCCTCGGACATGCCATTAGCCAGGCGCTGGAAGCTGTCGTGGCGCCAGAGCCTGCGCTGTATCAACCACTGCTGACCATCCAGACCGGGCATGTCGGGCATGCGCCGATCTTTTGTGTGCCGGGGGCAGGGGACAGCGTGACCGGCTTCATTCACCTGACCGAGGCGCTGGGTCCGGAATGGCCGATCATCGGCCTGCAACCGCGAGGTCTGGATGGCAGCAGTGTGCCGCACAGTCAGGTGGAGGCGGCTGCCGCGTTTTATCTTCAGGCGATCGAGCAGGTTTATCCGCAAGGACCGGTGCACCTGATCGGCCACTCGTTCGGCGGTTGGGTCGCACATGCCATGGCGGCGCAGTTGCAGTCTGCCGGGCGTGAAGTGGCGTCGTTGACGTTGATCGACAGTGAAGCGCCCGGCGGCGACGGCACGGCCGGTAAACCGTATACGGCGACTGCTGCGCTGGAGCGTTTGATCGAAACGCTGCAATTGTCCAGCGGCAAGTCTCTGGGTATTGATCCGCCGACCTTTGCCAATGCCGATGACACGACGCAGATGCGTCTTCTGCATGCCGGCATGGTGCACGCCGGTGTGCTCTCGGAAAAGGCTGCAGCGGACGCCATGCACGGCCCGGTGCGGACCTTCGCCACCGCGTTGCGCACGGTCTATCAACCGACTCTCGCCTATCACGGGCCGGTCAGGTTGGTGCTGGTCGATGACCCCACGCTGGACGCCTGGGGCAATCAGCGTGAACAGGCCGCGATCCTGGAAGGCTGGCAGCGTCAGGTCAACGACTTGGCGGTGTGGTACGGGCCAGGCAACCACTTCACGATTCTCAAGGCGCCCAACGTCTTCAGTCTCGCGGCGTGGTGGCATGACGGTCTGTCGGTGCCGGTCAACGAAACGCTGTCCTGAATGTTGTTTCTCTACCTGAGCCCGGCCGCTGGCCGGGCCCACTCCTGAACGGACTTGTGGTCATTTATGGAAAAGTCGAAGTTGCGCAAAGTCGGTATGGGATTGGCGTTGGCCGCGGTGGCCGGATTGGTGTTCTACACGGTGCAGGCTCCGGCCGAGGCACCGCAGTACCTGACCGCCACGGTCGAACGCAGTGATATCGAAAACGCGGTGCTGGCCACCGGGTTGCTCGAAGGCATCAAGCAAGTGGACGTTGGCGCACAAGTCTCCGGACAGTTGAAGTCGCTCAAGGTCAAGGTCGGCGACAAAGTGAAGAAGGGCCAGTGGCTGGCGGAAATCGATCCGCTGGTGTTGCAGAACACCTTGCGTCAGGCCCAGGTCGATGAGGAAAACCTGCAAGCGCAAAAGCGCGCCACGCAGGCGCAACTCAAGCAGACCAAGGCGATTTACGAACGCTATAAAAACCTGCAGGACGATGCGTCGATCTCACGTCAGGATTTCGAAACCGCACAGTCGGACTACGAAGTGCAGCAGGCCAATCTGTTGTCCCTCGATGCACAGATCAAAAGCGCACACATCCAGATCGACACCGCCAAGGTCAATCTGGCGTATACGCGGATCGTCGCGCCGATTGATGGCGACGTGGTCGGCATCGTCACTCAGGAAGGTCAGACCGTGATCGCTAACCAGTTGGCGCCGATCCTGCTGAAACTGGCGGACCTGGACACCATGACAGTCAAGGCCCAAGTCTCCGAGGCCGATGTGATTCACATCGCCCCGGGGCAGGAGGTGTATTTCACCATTCTCGGCGAGGACAAGCGCTATTACGGCAAGCTGCGCGGCACCGAACCGGCGCCGCAAAACTTCCTGGAAGCGCCGCCCGCCGGCACGCCCAAGCAAAACTCGGCGGTGTTCTATAACGCGTTGTTCGAAGTGCCCAACCTCGACCATCGCTTGCGCATTTCGATGACTGCGCAAGTGCGCATCGTCCTCGACACGGCCAAGTCAGTGCTGACCGTGCCGGTGGCGGCGCTGGGACCGCGCAATGCCGATGGCAGCTTTCCGGTACGGGTGCTGGACGCCAAAGGCCATGCGCAGTCGCGCAACGTGCAGACCGGGATCAACAACAACGTCAAAGTACAGGTCAATGACGGCTTGGCCGAGGGCGATCGCGTGGTGATCGGTGATCCAGTGACCAACGTGGCAGGGGCTTGAACATGACGCAACCGCTGCTGCAACTCACGGGCATCACCCGCAGTTTTACCGCCGGTGACCGCGAATTTCTCGCGCTGAAAAACATCAACCTGACGATCAATGCCGGGGAAATGGTGGCGATCATCGGCGCCTCGGGCTCGGGCAAATCGACGCTGATGAACATTCTTGGCTGCCTCGATTACGCCACGGCCGGTAGCTACAAAATCAACGGCCAGGAAACCCGCGATCTGGACAATCAGGCGCTGGCGGAACTGCGCCGTGATTACTTCGGCTTCATCTTCCAGCGTTACCATTTGCTGCCGCACCTGAGCGCCATGCACAACGTCGAAATGCCAGCGATCTACGCGGGTATTCCACAGCTGCAACGCCATGCCCGAGCCCGTGAGTTATTGGCGCGGCTGGGCTTGCAGGAACACTTGAGCCACCGGCCTAGCCAACTCTCCGGCGGACAGCAACAGCGGGTAAGTATCGCCCGAGCCTTGATGAACGGCGGCGAAGTGATTCTCGCCGATGAACCGACCGGTGCGCTCGATACCGCCAGCGGCAAGGAAGTGATGCGCATCCTGCTGGAACTGCACGCAGCCGGGCACACGGTGATTCTGGTGACCCACGACCCGAAAGTCGCGGCCAACGCCGAGCGCATCATCGAGGTCAGCGACGGCGAAATCCTCAGCGATCGCAGCAACGTGCGTGACACCACACAATTGCCGGACGAAGACACGGTGACACCCAAAGCAAGGGCTTCACGGCGTCTGGTCGCCAGTCTCGGTTTGTTCAAAGAGGCGTTCAGCATGGCGTGGGTCGCGCTGATCTCGCACCGCATGCGCACGTTGTTGACGATGCTCGGTATCGTCATCGGCATCACTTCGGTGGTGTCGATCTCGGCGGTGGGTGAGGGCGCCAAGCGCTATGTGCTGAAGGACATCGCGGCCATCGGCAGCAATACCATCGATATCTATCCTGGCACCAGCTACGGCGACAAGCGCGCAGCCGCCATCGAAACCCTGTTGCCCGCCGACGTCACGGCACTCAATCAGTTGTATTACGTCGACAGCGCCACGCCGATGATCGGTCGCAGTCTGTTGCTGCGTTATCGCAATATCGATCTGGACGCGCAGGTCAATGGCGTCAGTCATCAATACTTCCAGGTACGCGGGATCAAAATGGCCGAGGGCATCCCGTTCAGCGAAAGCGATGCGCGGCGCCAGGCGCAGGTGGTGGTGATTGATCACAACACCCGCCAGCGCTTGTTCGGTGCCGGTGTCGACCCGTTGGGGCAAGTGATCCTGATCGGCAATCTGCCGTGCACGGTGATCGGCGTGGCGGCGGAGAACAAAAACCTCTTCGCCTCGGGCAAGACCCTCAACGTCTGGGTGCCCTATGAAACTGCAGCCGGGCGGGTACTGGGCCAGCGTTATCTGGACAGCATCAGCGTGCGCATGAAAGACGGCCAGCCGAGCAAAGTCGTCGAAGAACATGTCACGCAGTTGTTGCTGCAACGTCATGGCATCAAGGATTTCTTCACCAACAATCTCGACAGCGTCTTGCAGACCGTGCAGAAAACCAGCCGCTCGCTGGCGTTGCTGCTGTCGTTGATCGCGGTCATTTCGCTGGTGGTCGGTGGTATCGGGGTGATGAACATCATGCTGGTGTCGGTGACCGAGCGTACCCGCGAGATCGGCATTCGCATGGCGGTCGGCGCGCGGCAATCGGACATTCGCCAGCAGTTCCTGGTGGAGGCGGTGATGGTCTGTCTTTTAGGCGGAGCGATCGGGATTACGCTGTCCTACGCCATCGGCCACCTGTTTTCGGTGTTTATCAAAGAATGGGAAATGGTCTTCTCGCTGACATCGGTGCTGACGGCGGTGGTCTGCTCGACGCTGATCGGCATCGTGTTTGGCTTTGTGCCGGCAAGAAATGCATCGCGACTGGATCCGATCGAGGCGTTGGCCCGGGATTGATGGTGCTCAACGTTGCAGGGTAGGAGCTGCCGCAGGCTGCGGCAGCTCCGACAGTGGTGTGGTGGGGTTGTCAGGCAGCGCTTGAGGCGGAGGTTTCCTGTGGCGAATACATCCAGCGCATCAATGAATGCCGGCCGCTGATCCCGAGTTTGATGGCGGCTCGTTTGAGATAGCTTTCCACCGTGTTGACCTTCAACTGCAACTGCTCTGCCAGTTCCGGCGCGGTGCGTCCGGCGAGCAGGCCGACGCACACTTCGGTTTCGCGATTCGACAAGCTCAACCCCAATTGCTGCAAACGCTCGGTAAAACGCCCGCGCAGGGTTTCCAGTCCCGAGCCTTCGGCGGTCTCTGAGGGGCGTTCTGCGTCAATGCTGGCGGGTTGCAGCGCGTTGATGTGTTTTTCCACCATGGGCAACAGCACCGGGGAAATGTCTTGCAAGAGGCTGCGCTCCTGCGCGGAAAAACGCTGGGACTCACCGTTACGGTAGACCGAAATCACATAGCGGTAACCGTCCTTGCGGCGGGTCAGATGCAATTGCGAGGCGTCGGCGCTAGCCGATGACTCGGAGGTCGGCAGGGCATCGGGCGCCGCGGCACTGTGTTCGGAAAATACCGTTTCGGCCAGCAGGGCCGAATCTTTCAGCGGTTCGAACTCACTGCGGCTGGCGGTGCGCCCCAGCGGTTCGACGCGCATCTGGCGAATGTGCGTGGCATCGACCGCCAACTGGGTGCGGATGAGGTCATGCAGCATGCGCGGGAAATGCCGGCTGCCGGTGCTCGCAATGACTTTGCCGATGTGAGGGAACAGGTATGAATTCATCTACGTCATCCATGAATTGGCGTGGTTACAAACGTCCTTGCAGCTTCGTCGACGATCTCCTTGAACGAGAAATTGCTGCAGGAATTGGATCCTATCCTAGTACAACGTACGAGCGACGGCTTAATGAAGGGGTTATTAGTTAATAACCGCTTCACCTGATCTCTCTGGTTTTCATTGCATACGTGAAGCCTTGCAACGGTATGACAAGGAGCGCCGGAAGGTCGGGATCACGCTGAAGTCCGTGAAAAGTATTTCGTGATTGTCCTTTTTTAGTTGACGGTGAAACGCTTTTCAGCCGATTTATCCCGTTTCAGTGTGTCAGTAATCTGTGCCCATCTTGAACGCAACAACAAATCACACAACTGAAAAGGACTGCACAGATGAACACTCCAACCTACAACCGCCTCAACAAAGACGACGCCATCGTGCTGCTGGTCGATCACCAGACCGGTCTGATTTCGCTGGTACAGGACTTCTCGCCGAACGAGTTCAAGAACAACGTACTGGCGCTGGCCGATCTGGCCAAGTTCTTCGAATTGCCGACCATCCTCACCACCAGTTTCGAACAAGGCCCGAACGGCCCGCTGGTGCCGGAGCTGAAAGAAATGTTCCCGGACGCGCCGTACATCGCTCGCCCAGGCCAGATCAACGCCTGGGACAACGAAGACTTCGTCAAGGCGATCAAGGCCACTGGTCGCAAACAGATCATCATCGCCGGTGTGGTGACGGACGTCTGCGTAGCGTTCCCGACACTGTCGGCGCTGGCGGAAGGCTTTGATGTGTTCGTGGTGACCGATGCTTCCGGCACCTTCAACACCACCGTGCAACAGGCTGCATGGAGTCGCATGACCCAGGCCGGTGCGCAAATGATGAACTGGTTCTCGGTGGCCTGTGAGTTGCACCGCGACTGGCGCAACGATATTGAAGGGCTGGGCAATCTGCTGTCGCAGCGGATCCCCAACTATCGCAACCTGATGAACAGCTACTCGGCGCTGACGGCTTTGCAAAAATAGTCGCCACCGCTAATCGAAAGCCTGCCCTGACCAGCAGGCTTTTACTTTTTTCTGACGTTTCAAGCCAAATCTAAAGCTGAGTCAATACTCGGAGAAGATCATCATTCCAGAGGTATTGTCCGATACGATTTATAAAGCCGCTGCACCTCAGGATCATCCAGACTCTCGTACGTGATGCCTTCCTTATCCATGCCATCCAGCCCTTTGATACCGCCAATCATTTGCGGCCATTCTTCACGACTGGAGATTTCGCTGATAAACGGTGCCAGATAACCATCAAGATGGCACTGAAAAGGATCTCGAATTTCGTCACTGAGCGCCCGTAAATAGTCATCCTTGTTCGTCTTCGACCAATTGATGGCGAATCTGCTCCGAAATCACAGTTCCATGTAAACGAGCAGAATGGTGCGACCATTTCCATCCAGAAAAGGATGAGCAGAAGCCAGCTGACCCATTACCTCGCCAGGCCGGGCACGAAAACGTTTCTTGTTTGCTGCGAGTTCAAAGGCATATTCGACGGACCTTCTGATCAGGTCGGGACGCTCGAATATTGTGTGATGAGGATCATCCTTCGATCCTTTGAAAACCGCCAGATGGGGGACTAGTTCGTACCTGTCTTTCCCCGCCCAGGGATAAAAGCCGGAGAACAGGATTTCATGTGTTTTGAGGACCGCCGTATAGTCGATGGGCTTTTTCTTGGCGAGATAGGCAAGGGCGTCGTCGATACTGGCTTCGAAAGAGAGGTGCTCCGCCTCTTTTACTTCGACGGGGTCCTGGAGTTTGAGTGTGTTGTGAAGATAACCTTCAGTCTCGAAATTGCCGAAGGGGTCAAAGGTCATGCGCTGAGTTGCTTTTTGCAACGTCTCTTTTCCTGCAGGTAACGTCCTTGCAGGGCCATGATCTCTGTTTTGCTAAGAATGCCCTTTCTTTTGAGGTTCACGAGTAATTGCTCAATTCCGTCCAGTTCCACGACATCACCCGCCAGGCGCGTGATCGTGACCGCCATGCAACTCAGGCTGTCACGGTCGGCGGTAATCTTGTGTTTCCGGGCGAGCAGGCGAACTTCATTCGCAACGTTGTCAGTGGTTGATCCAGGCATTTGGAATCCCTCGTGTTCTGTTTCGGAGCATAGCACGGCGTCGTTTCTGTAGGCACACGAGGGAGTTCTCGACTAACCATATCTGGAGGCGAGACCAGGAGTCGGCGACCCACGCAACGTCTCCGGAACCCCCACCCAAAGCAGCATCACTGCCGCCGCCGCAATCCCCGCCAACGTCAGAAACGCTGCGCTGTAACCCGCCCCTTGCACGACGAATCCGGCCAGTCCGTTACTCAGCGCCGCACCGAGACCGAACACGGTGGTCAGTGCGCCCAGGCTGATATTGAAATGGCCGGTGCCTTGCGTGAGGTCTTTGACCATGATCGGGAACAGCGCGCCGAACAGACCCGCGCCGACGCCATCAAGCATTTGCACCGCGACCAGCCAATAAGGATCGTCTGAGAGTGTGTAGAGCACGCCGCGCAGGGGCAGGATCAGAAAACCCGCGAGCAGCAAGGGTTTGCGCCCCCACACATCGGCTTTGGCGCCGACCAGCAGCGCAGCCGGAACCATCACCAGTTGCGCCGCGACAATGCACGCGGACGTCAGTGGCGTGGCCATTTGCAAATTGGTTTGTGCGAGTTTCTGGCTTACCAGCGGCAGCATGGCGGCATTCGCCAGGTGAAACAGCGAGCAGCAAATGGCAAACAGCAGCAATGGCCGGTTGCTGAGCAACACTGTCAAACCGGAGGGTTGATGTTGCCCTGCGGCGGCGGGGTCGAGGCCGCGTGCCAAGTCATGGTCTATGGCATCGGCGCTGACAAAGTACAGAGCGATCACACTGGCGAGGGCCATGCCGGCCATCAGATAAAACACTGCAACGGGACCGAACAGATACGCGAACACCCCGGCGAGCAAAGCGGCGCAGGCATTGCCGGCATGGTTGAAGGTTTCGTTGCGCCCGGTTCGCCGGGTGAACGCTCGCGGGCCGGTCATGCCCAGGGTGATCGCGCAAATGGCCGGGGCAAATATCGAGGCAGCCGCTGCGCTCAAGGCTTGCGTCAACGCCACCAGACTGAAAGACGTCACGAAGGGCAGCAGCAGGCAGCTGCCGGTGACGATCAGTGCCGCGATGGCGATCAGTGCGCGTTTGGCGCGGCTGCTGTCGACCAGTGCGCCGGCCGGTGTCTGGGTAATCAGCGCGGCGATGCCGGCTATTGTCATGACCACGCCGATACTGGCCGGGTCCCAGTGATGCACGGCCAGCAGATAGATCGCCAGATAGGGCCCGAGGCCGTCGCGCACATCGGCGAGGAAAAAATTGAGGCTGTCCAGCGAAAGGTTATTGCGGCGATCCAGATGATTGCTCACAGCAGCCTCACTCGATGTTGGTGGACATCAGATTGCTGACCCGGGCCACCAGGGTATCGACGGCAAAAGGCTTGGTCAGGACCTGCATGCCCGGCCCGAGTTGGCCGCCACCGATCACCGCGTTTTCGGCGTAGCCGGTGATGAACAAGGTCTTCAGTTTCGGTCGGATTTCCCGGCCCGCATCGGCCATTTGCCGTCCGTTCATGCCACCGGGCAAACCGACATCGGTGATGAGCAAATCGATGTGTACACGGGATCGCAACGTTTCCAGACCCTCGACACTGTCGGCGGCCTCCAGCACGGTATAGCCAAGTTCGCTGAGGACATCCTTGAGCAACATCCGCACGCTGGGTTCGTCGTCGACGATCAACAGGGTCTCACCGGCCTTCGCCACCGGCGTCGCGGTGCTGTGGGTGGCATCATGATTTTGTTGGGCCTCACCACGATAGCGTGGCAGGTAAATGCACATCGTCGTGCCTTGACCGACTTCAGAGTGCACACGCACCTGACCGCCCGATTGCTTGGTGAAACCATAGATCATCGACAGCCCAAGTCCCGTGCCCTGACCGAGCGGTTTGGTGGTGAAAAACGGGTCGAAGGCCTTGGCGATGACTTCGGCGCTCATACCGGTGCCGGTGTCCGTGACGCAGAGACACAGGTACTCGCCTTCGGGCAGATCGAGGGTTTGCGCAGACTGCACCGCAATCGATCGGTTGGAGGTTTCCACCGTGATGCGCCCACCATCGGGCATGGCGTCGCGGGCGTTGATGCACAGATTCAGAAGGGTGTTTTCCAGTTGACTGGCGTCCACCAGTGCCGGCCACAGATCGGGGGCCGCCAGCGTCTTCAAGCGAATGCTCGGGCCGACGGTGCGCTGGATCAACTCGGTCATCCCGACAATCAGCGTGTTGACGTCGGTCGGACGCGGGTCGAGCGTCTGGCGGCGGGAGAACGCCAGGAGACGATGGGTCAGGGCGGCTGCACGACGGGTCGCGCCTTGAGCGGTGACCATGTACTTGTCGACGTCTTTCAGGCGGCCCTGAGCGATGCGTTTTTCCATCAGCTCCAGCGCTGCCGATATGCCGGCCAGCAGGTTGTTGAAGTCATGGGCCAGACCACCGGTCAACTGCCCGACTGCTTCCATTTTCTGTGATTGCCGCAGTTTCTCTTCGGCCTGCATGAGATCGGCCGTACGCGCCGACACGCGTTGTTCGAGGGTGTCGTTGAGCGCGCGTAACGCCGCGTTGGCGCGGTCACGTTCGGCTTCGACGTTGCGCCGCTCCTCGACATCGATCAGCACGCCGGGGAACCGCAGGGGGGTGCCGTCGTCTGCGCATTCGACGCGGCCGTTGGCTTCGATCCAGTTGTATTTTTCATCGGCGCCGCGCACCCGGTACTGATGGGAATAAGCGCCGCCGCGGGCAATCGCTGCAGTGATCGCGCCGGTGAGTCCGTCGCGGTCGTCGGGGTGCACGGTCATCGCCACTTGTTCCAGGCTCAGGCCGTCGCGACCCAGCGCCGGGTCAAGGTTGAATACGCGGGCAAAGCCTTCGTCCACGGCGAAGCGATCGTTCGGCAGATCCCAGTGCCAGGTGCCGATAATGGCGCCAGCGGCGAGGGCGAGTTGTACGCGCTCGACGTTTTCCCGGGCGACGGCTTCGCTGATTCGCAGTCGCTCCTCAGCGTCGCGGCGTGCGGTGACGTCGCTGAAAAAGATCGCGATCTGTCGATCCTCGGGGGCACCCACGCGAACGGCGCGCACGTCGAACCAGCGCTCAAAGGTGTTGGCGTAACTTTCGAAATTCGCCGGTTCGCCGGTCTTGGCGACGTGGCCGTAAGTTTCGAACCAGAAGCTTTCCAGATTCGGCGCGAACTCGGTCACCCATTTGCCGCGCAGATTGACCCCGCACTGACGCTCGAATGCCGGGTTGGCCTCGACGAAGAAGTAATCCACCGGGCGGTCGTCGGCGTCGAATTTGACTTTGACGATGGCGAAAGCCGCTTCGATGGTTTCCAGAATGGTGCTGAAGCGCTCTTCGCTCAGGCGCAACGCGGTTTCGGCACTGCGCGAGCGGGTCAGGTCGAGCATCGCGCCGATCATGCGTTCGGCTTTGCCGTCGGCGTTGCGGATCAAGTGGCCGCGATCGAGCACCTCGGCGTACGACCCGTCTTCGCAGCGGAAGCGATATTCGGCGCTCCAGGTCGATTCGCTGCCGGCAATCGCCGAACGGATCGAGGCCTGGACGCTGTCGCGATCCTGCGGGTGCATCTGGGCAAAGCGCCAATCACTGCTCGAATTGATGGCGGCGGGCGGGAATCCATAGGCTTGCTGCAATGCTTCGTTCCAGACGATCTGTCCGGTTTGCAGATCCCAGTCCCAGACCGCATCGCGGGTCGCCTTGACCGCCAGACGATAGCGCTCTTGAGTCTCGAAGAGTGCGCGTCCGGCCAGATGTTCGTCGGTGCGATCACGGAGGATTTTCACAAAGCCCAGATGCGCCTGATTGTCCGCGTACAGCGGCATCAGCTCACCCGATGCCCAGAACAGTTGGCCGTCCTTGTGCAGATGCCAGCGCTCATCCGAGGCACGTCCTTCGAGCAACGCGCGCTGCATTTCCAGTCCGACACGGCCGGCGGCACGATCCGCCGGAGTGAAAAAGCGCTCGGCGCTCTGGCCGAGCATTTCCTCGGCGGTCCAGCCCATGACATTGGCGGCACCGGAGTTCCATTCGGTGATGATGCCCAGTGGATCGGTGACGACCATGGCGAAATCCACCGCGCATTCGAAGATTGCCCGCTGACGTGCCTCGCTGCTGGCGAGCGCGATCCGGCTGGCAGCAAGTTGCGTGGCCATGTCGAATTGAGCGGCGGCTGGCGAAGCCACTGCGCCGCTTTCGAGTGCCTGGCGCAGACGCAGGACCTCTGATTCAAGCGCCTCACGAGTAAGATGTTTCAGGGATTCCACCACTCATGCCTTATTGATTGTTGTGCTCTGAGCTCATTCAACGTACTGCAAACGAACACTCTGGATCACCCATTGACACGGCGCCTCATGCTTAAGTTGCAGCTTCAAAACGACTGACCGTTATCCAGCCTGTCGAGCAGCCCCTGGCCACGCTGCCAAAGTGCCTGTTGCTTGTCCGCAGACATGCGGTCGAGGTTTTTGTAGAGCATGCCCATGCGTTGATTGCTTCGCAGAGCATCGCCATGACGCATCAGGAAATGCCAGTAAAGAGAATTGAAAGGGCAGGCGTCATCAGTGGTGCTTTCAGTCACTTTGTAAGCACAGCCGCGACAATAATCGGACATTCGCTTGATGTACTGGCCGCTCGCGCAGTAGGGCTTGGAACCGAGATAACCACCGTCGGCATGCATCACCATGCCTAATGTGTTGGGCAGCTCGACCCAGTCGAAAGCGTCCATGTAAATGGCCAGATACCACTCGCAGATCTGCTTCGGCGCAATACCGGTCAGCAAGGCGAAATTGCCGGTCACCATCAGCCGATGGATATGGTGGGCATAGGCGTGTTTCAGGCTTTGACCGATGGCCTGACGCATGCAATTCATCTGCGTGTCACCGGTCCAGTAGAACTCCGGTAATGGCCTGCTGTTCCCGAATGCATTGCCCTCGGCGTAGTCGGGCATCTTCAGCCAGTACACGCCACGCACGTATTCACGCCAGCCGATCAATTGCCGAATGAAGCCTTCGGCGGCATTCAGGGCAACGCTGCCTGACCAATAAGCGGCCTCCACGTCGCTGCACAGCTGACGCAGATCGAGCAGCCCGATGTTGAGCGCAGCGCTGATCCGCGCATGAAACAGAAACGGTTCGTCGCTGGCCATGGCGTCCTGATAATCGCCAAAACCGGCCAGGCCGAAATCCACGAAGTATTCCCACAACGCCTGAGCATCGGCGTGTGTCACCGGGTAGTTGAAGTCGTCTACGGAACCGTAGTGGCTGGCAAAGCGATTTTTAACCAGCGCGATGACTTCATGGGTGATGGCGTCTGTAGCGAAGTTGATTGGGTAGGGCGGCTTGACGCTTTTGGGTAGCGACTTGCGATTGTCGGCGTCGAAATTCCACGCGCCGCCAATCGGCGTGCCGTCACCGTTGAGCAGCAGTCGACTCTTGCGGCGCATCTCGCGATAGAAGAATTCCATGCGCAGCTGTTTTTTACCGGCCGCCCAGTCGGCGAATTCGCCGCGCGTGCAGAGAAAACGGCTGTCGCTGTGCCAGTCAATCGGCAAGCCACAGTCCCTCAACGATTGCTCCAGACGCCAGTCGCCGGTTTCGGTCAGGTGCACCTCGTCCGGCTGCAATAGCGCATGCCAGCGCTGCAACTCGCTGGGCGCGGTGCCGGTATTGTCTGGGTCGTCGAGCTTGACGTACTGCACCCGATAGCCCAGGCCGCGCAACGCCTGAGCAAAGTGCCGCATGGCGCTGAACACCAGCACGATCTTTTGCGGGTGATGAGGAACATGGCTGGCTTCCTCCATCACCTCTACCAGCAGAACGGTATCGCGTTCGCGATCCAGCCCCTGCAACGAGGCGAGATCGAAAGATAACTGGTCGCCGAGGACCAGGCACAGCCGGTGGGTTGCTTTCATGCGAACGGATTCAGCCTGATGAGAGGCAATAGAGTTAGCCAGCGGTCGAGGGGTCTTTGTTCAGATAGTTGTACGGAAATAGGATTTTGTATAGGTTTTTTTGATCAGCCGGGATACGCCGGGTAATCGACGTAACCTTCAGCAGTGCCGCCGTAAACCGTGGCCGGGTTGAGGGCGTTCAACGGCCAGTCGTTGGCGAGTCGCGCCGGCAGATCCGGGTTGGCCATGAACGGGCGACCGAAGGCGACCAGGTCGGCGAGGCCGGAGTCGAGTAACCGCGCCCCGGATTCAGCGTTGTAACGCCCGGCGTAAATGATCGCGCCGCTGAAGGTTTCGCGTACCGCTTGGCGGAAGGTTTGCGGCATGGCGGGCGCATCGTCCCAATCGGCTTCGGCGATAGACAGATAGGCGATGCCGACCGTCTCGAGGATTTTGATCGCTTCAATGTAAGTGGTGTGGGGATCTTCCTCGACCATGCCCAGATACGTCCGCGCTTCATCGGTGGTGCTGAACAGCGGCGCGAAACGCACACCGACTTTTTCCTTGCCGATGCATTCGGCGACGCCGGCCACCACTTCGCGCAGAAAACGCAGACGGTTGGGCAACGAGCCGCCGTACTGATCGGTGCGCAGGTTGCTGTGGGCGGAGATGAACTGGTTGACCAGATAACCGTTGGCGCAGTGCAGTTCGATGCCGTCGAAGCCGGCCTCCATTGCGTTGCGTGCGGCCTGAATATACAGCTGAACCAGTTCCTCAACTTCGTCGGTGCTCAATGCGCGAGGTGTCGACGGCGGCACCAGTTCACCAGTGCCGGGCGCGGTTTCGATGAACACGCTGACCCGCTCGGTGGCGACGGCGGAGGCCGAAACCGGCGCGGCGCCACCCGGTTGCAATGCGCTGTGGGACACGCGACCGACGTGCCAGAGTTGCGCAAAGATGACGCCGTCGACCGCATGCACGGCGTCGGTGACTTTGCGCCATCCGGCGATTTGCTCAGGTGTGTGAATGCCGGGTGTCCAGGCGTAACCCTGGCCTCGCGGTTCAATCTGCGTGCCCTCGGTCACCAGCAAACCGGCGCCGGCGCGCTGTTGGTAATACTCGGCCATCAATTCATTGGCGATGTTGCCCGGTTGGGTGCTGCGCTGGCGGGTGAGGGGCGGCAGGACGATACGGTTTTTCAGGGTGTGCAAGCCAAGCTTGGCGGGAGTGAAGTAAACGCTGTTGTTCATGGGGAACCTTGTGCAGGGATTTATTAGACCAGTCGTCTATTGATCGGGCAAAAAAAACACCGTGCGGCACGCGCACGGCGTTCGGGTGGTATCGACGCGGCAGATATCAGCCGAGCATCTTCAACAGTTTCTCGGCAACAGCGGCGGAGCTGGCCGGGTTCTGGCCGGTGACCAGTTGCCCATCGGCGACCACATGCACCTGCCAGTCAGCCACTTTGGAGTAACGGCCGCCGAGGCGCTGAAACTCGTCTTCGATCAGGAACGGCACCACGTCGGTCAGGCCAACAGCAGCCTCTTCCGAATTGGTGAAACCGGTGACTTCGCGATGCTGGATCAACGGTTTGCCTTGAGCATTCAAAACGTGACGCAGCACGCCCGGCGCATGGCAGACGAAACCGTGGGGCTTGTTGCTGCGGTCAAACGCTTCGATCAGGGCGATCGACTGCTTGTCTTCGGCCAGATCCCACAGTGGGCCGTGGCCACCTGGATAGAACACGGCGTCGAAATCATCTGCGCTTACATCGGCCAGGCGCCCGGTGTTGGCCAGTGCCTGCTGGGCTGCCGGGTCTTGGCGGAAGCGGTCGGTCTCGGCGGTCTGGGCGTCGGGCTCATCACTTTTCGGATCGAGCGGTGGCTGGCCGCCGGCTGGCGAAACCAGTGTGACGTCGGCGCCGGCGTCCTTGAAGGCGTAGTAGGGGGCGGCGAATTCTTCCAGCCAGAAGCCGGTTTTCTTGCCGGTGTTGCCGAGTTGATCGTGCGAAGTCAGAACCATCAAGATTTTCATAGAGCACCCTGGGGTTGATCGAGTGGCGTCACTGCGCAACGGATTTGCGCAGCGGCGACACCGGAAGATTGCATGTCGGAGCGCAGCATAGTTACCAATTAGACCAGTCGTCTAGTAATTTTTTATCCGAAGCTTTTTCAGTGACAGGTGTGGCAAACTTCCGTTCCTCTGAAATAAACGACTGGTCTATTGCCTGGTATTTTGCGCCCCATGAAACCGACCTACGACGATACCCGCCAACACTTGCTCGATACCGGCCACCGGATGATGGCCGAGAAGGGGTTCACCAGTGTCGGCCTCAATGAAATCCTGCAAACCGCCGGTGTGCCCAAGGGCTCGTTCTATCACTACTTCAAATCCAAGGAACTCTACGGCCAGGCCTTGCTTGCGGACTACTTTGTCAGTTATCTCGCTGACATGGAGCGGCGCCTGACATTGCCGGGGCTGAGTGCTTTTGAACGGCTGATGGATTACTGGCAGGGCTGGCAGGATCGCTGCACCCTCGAAGGTCACGGTGACGAGTGTCTGGTGGTGAAGCTCAGTGCCGAAGTCGCCGACCTGTCCGAGTCGATGCGCCTCACGTTGCGTGATGGTGCCGAACAAGTGGTCTCGCGCATCACCCTGTGCATCGAGCAGGGCCAGGCTGAAAAAAGCCTGCCCGGCGGCGATGCCCGTCATCTGGCGGAAACCCTGTATCAACTCTGGCTGGGGGCGAGCCTGCTGAACAAGTTGCAACGTACCGGGCAGTCGTTGAATACGTCGATGGCGACCACCCGGCAACTGTTGGCTGTTTGACGTTCAGGTTGATCCGCCGCAAACCGGCATCCGGCGGATCGACGCTGAACAGATGACTCAGAACTCCGGTGTGTATTTCACGCTGAACATCACGTTGCGCGGGTCGCCGAAGTTGTTGTTGCCGTTGAGCTGGTTGTAGGCAGCGGTGTAGTAGCGCTTGTCGAACAGGTTGTTGGCGTTCACCGCCAGACCGATTTCCTTGCTCAACTGGTAGCCGAGACGGGCGCTCCACACGGTGTAACCGGCGACGTCGTAGGTGTGTTCATAACCCAGCGTGTGGCTTTGAGTGGTGAATCCGAGGCCTGTGCTGACCCGTTCCCAGTCGCCGCTGAACTGGTAGTCGCCCCAGACCCGCAGCATGTGTTTCGGCGTCCAGGTGCTGAAGACTTTGCCTTCATTGTCCGGGTCATCGAGGTATTTGGTGGTGTTGTAGGTGTAGCCGGCAAACAGTTGCAGGTTGTTCAGGACTTCGCCGCTGATCTCGGCTTCGATCCCTTGACTGCGGACTTTGCCGGCGGCGTTGGAGCAATACCAACCGTCGCAGACCATGCCCGAAGCGAGGTCGTTGACGGCACGGTTTTCCTGGTCGTAGCGGAACAGCGCCAGCGAGGTGTTCACCCGGCCATCCAGCAATTCGCCCTTGAGCCCGACCTCATAGTTGCTGCCCACCACCGGTTTGAGCGCCGAGCCGCTCGCCGTTCGGTTGGTCTGCGGCTCGAACACGTCGGTGTAGCTGGCGTACACCGCCCACTCGCGGCTCAGGTCGTAGACGATGCCGGCATACGGTGTGACTTCGCCGGTTTCGTTCATGGTGCTTTCCGGTTGAGGGATCGCCACATTGCTGAAGGCTCTTTGCGTTGCGTACTTGTAGCTGTAATCGAACCAACTGACACGCGAGCCCAGCACCAGAGTCAGCGAGTCGATCGGTTTTACCCGCCAACTGCCATACAGGCCCTTCTGGCGAATGTCGTATTTGCTCGGCGTTCCTTGGCCGCCCGGTGTGTTCAGTAGCCCTTCGTAACTGATGTCCGGACGGTCATGGTCGATGTCGAAAATCGTGTCAGTAGTGTTGTTGTTAAAGGTTCGAGCGTATTTGTCGTCGGACGTGTACTTGGCGTAGTTACCGCCGAGCATGACTTCATGTTCCATCGACAAGGCTTCGAAGTGGCCGGTGACATTCATGTCCAGACCGAGTTTGGTCGCATCGAAATCGGTCACGAAGTCGGCGTATTGAATACCGCTGCCATCGGGCTTGATCCCGTCGCCGCTGGTTTGCAGACGCTGACTTTTGCCCTTGTTGGTTTCATCCATGCGCACGGCGCCGACCTTGAATGCCCAATCGTCATTGAAGCGGTGCTCCAGATCGGCGTAAAGCGTGGTGACGTCGATGTCCAGATGGTTCCAGCGCGCGCCGCCGTAGGTCGATCGCGGCACATTCAGCGGCTTGCCGTCGGAGTAGCGGGGCAGGCCACGGATCATCGGGCGTGACTCGCCATCAGAGTTGCTGATGGCCAGACCGAGCGTGGTGTCGTCGCGCAGATCGAAGTCCAGCGCGCCGTACAGCGAGTGGGTTTTACTCCATTCGTAATCGACGAACGACTGGCTCTGGTCCTCGTCGGCAACGAAGCGCCCGCGCACGGTGCCCGTCGAGTTCAGCGGGCCACCGGCATCCAGTTGCAGGCCGTAGTGATCCCAGGAGCCGGCCTTGCCGGTGATGGTCACGGTCGGCGCATTCTGACCGCGTTTGCGCACCAGATTGATCGCGCCACCGGGGCTGCCGGTGCCTTGTAGCAGGCCGGATGCACCACGGAGAATTTCCAGGCGATCAAAGAAAATCAGGTCCTGTGTCGCCCAGTTACCCAGGGCGTAAGAGTTACGCATGATCGGCACGCCGTCGTATTGCCAATCGTCGATCTGAAAACCGCGCGAGGTGAGGATCATGCCTTTGCCCACGCCCTGAACGCCAACCAGGCCAGTGGTCTTGTTGGCCGCGTCCTTGAGGTCGGTAAGGCCCTGATCGTCCATTTGCTTGCGGGTCATCACGGTGACCGACTGCGGAATCTCCTTGAGCGTGTGCGTGCCTTTGCCGATGGTCACGGCCTTTGCGGCGTAGGAACCGGAACCTTCGGTGGTAGCGCCGTAGCTGCGTTCAACGATGTTGGTGGCACCCAGTTGCAGCGCTGCGTTGCTGTCAGTGGCCGGCTCGACGCTGAAGTTGCCTTGCCCCGTGACGCGTAGCTGCAAACCGCTGCCCGACAGCGCCTTTTGCAGCGCTTGTTCAGCGGGCATCTGGCCGATCACCGCCGGCGCCCGTTTGCCTTGCACCAGCGCTGGCTCCAGCGAAATGATTTGCCCGCTCTGGCCGGCAATCGCATTGAGCGTGCTGGCGAGAGGGCCGGCTGGCAGGTTGAAACTCAGGTCTTGCGCCAGCGCTGAACTCGCCAGAGTTGCCAGGGCGACGGCGACGGGAAGGGTACGGGGCCACGTGTTGAGCACAACATTCTCCTGTTTGTTTTGAAGTGTCAGGAGATAGGAGGGATGAGAAATGAAAACCGGACACAAACAAGAACGATTTTCAAAAAAACTTTTCGCCCATCACTTTTTGCTGATCAATGTCAGCCAGGGACTGTAACGATTCACGCGAATCGGCAGGGTTTCGGCCAGCGCACCGAGGGTACGTTCGGGGTCGTCCAGCGGGAACACGCCTTGCACGCGCAGACCGCGAATCTCAGGTGCCACGCGGACGAAACCGCGATGGTAAGGACGCAGCGCTTCGACTACTTGCTCCAGCGACTCATCCAGCACATTCAAACGCCCGCTCAACCAGTCGGCGCGTCTACGCTCATCGCCGCTGGCCAATGTGATGCTGCGCGAGGAGAGCAGCGCTGCCTGGCCTTCATGAACGATTTGCGTGGTGCCGTCGAACAAACGGGCTTGCACGGAATGCTGCAGCACCACGAGGCGACTGGCGTCCTGTTCCTGAATGACCAGGAAACGCGTGCCCAGTGCACGCATTTCACCTTCGGCGGTGCGTACGATCAGCGGACGGCGCGGATCGGGTGCGACATCGATCACCAGTTCGCCGTGGCGCAGAATGACCACCCGCTGCTGATCATCGAAACGCAGATCCACCGCGCTGTCGGCGTTCAGGCTCAGGCGGCTGCCATCGGCCAGATTGAACGTCTGTCGCTGACCGCGCCCAGTGTGCAGGTCGGCCAGCAGCGTTTCACCCAAGCGGGTTTTACTGCCAAGAAACAGGCTGCCACCGAGCAGACCGAGGCCGGCGAGCATGCGCAAGGCGTCGCGGCGCGAAGCCTGTGGCTGCAACAAAACCTGACGCGCCTCACTCGCCTGGCCGGGCAGGCGTCGATCCAGCGTACGCACCGTGTTGAACGATCCGCCAAGGCGTTCCTGCAAGTTGTTCCAGGCCTGGCTGTGCGCGCGGTCCATCGCCAACCAGGCGTCGAAACGCTGTTGCAGTGCGGCATCCGGAGTGCCGGCGCGAAGCTTGACCATCCAGTCGATGGCCTGCTCGCTGATCGGGTCCAGGCGGGTTTTGCTCATGGCGCCATGTCGCACAGGTAGCACTGGCGCAAGGCCTGTTTCATGTAACGGCTCACCGTACGCTCCGACAGCCCCAGCTTCTGCGCAATCGCCACGTAGCTCAGCCCATCCAGTTGGCTGTAGAGGAACGTCGCCTTGACGATCAACGGCAAGCCGTCGATGGCCCGGTCGATAGCCACCAGTGCTTCGATCAATTGCAGTTGTTCTTCAGGGGAGGGCGCCAAGGCTTCGGGCAATGCCGAGAGGCGCTCAAGGTAAGCCTGTTCCAGCTTGCGTCGGCGATGGCGGTCGAAGATCAATCGACGCGCAATGGTCGAGAGGTAGGCCCGTGGCTGCTCGATGCTGTCGGGGTCAACGCGCGCCACCAACAACTGGCAAAACGTATCGGCGGCGGTGTCCTCGGCGTCCGCGTGGTTGCGCACCTGCCGATTGATGTGTTGCAGCAGCCAACGATGATGATCGCTGAAAAAGAATCCCAGCTTGCTGGACGGAAGAGAATGCACTGGTGAGCTTTCCAGATGTTAGTGAGAATCTCTCTCAATACTACCTGCGTGGCCAGAGCCAGTGCAATCGGTCTGTCGTGTCCGGCGTACTTGCCGTTAAAGCGCCGCCCATTGCTCGCGGTATTGCAGGAGGAAATCGACGAAGGCGCGCACGTGTTGCGGCACATAGCGGCCGTGTGGGTACAGCAAGGTGTAAGGCCTTGAGCGACCGCTATAGTTTTGAAGCACCTCTACGAGGCGGCCGTCCGCCAGTTCCTGTTCGACAATGAATTTATAAGTCTGGAACAGTCCCGCGCCATGTTTGGCCAAGGTTACGCCGCCGAGCACGTCGTCTGAGCAGGAGTAACCGCCGTCGGAAAACACCTCTCGGTCCTTGCCATCTTCCTGAAACAGCCAGGAAATCCGCCGCCCGCTGCTGGGCAATTCGAACTGGATGCACTCGTGCTGCGCCAGATCTTCCAGGGTCTGCGGCGCGCCCGCTTTGTGCAGATAGTCGGGCGATGCCACCACCACCAGTCTGGCGTCTTCAAGCAGGCGTGCAATCAGCGTCGAGTCCGGTTGTGCGCGGACACGGATCGCCAGATCGTAGCCCTCGGCGACGAAATCGATATTGCGATTACCCAAGTGGATGTCCACTGTGACTTCGGGGTAAAGCGCTCGAAATGCTGGCAGCAACGGCAGAATGCGATGATGCCCGTAAGTGGTTGGAAGACTGATGCGCAAGCGTCCCGACGCGGTCGTTTGCGCGCCCATGACTTCTTGTTGCGCCTCGACCAGTTGAGTCAGGGCCTGGCTGCACTGGACGAAAAAATTACGCCCAGCCTCGGTCAACCGAATGCTGCGCGTGGTTCTGGCGAAAAGCCGCGAACCGAGGCGTTGCTCCAGACGCAGAATCGATCGGCTCACCGCTGCCGGTGTCACCCCGGCTAGCTGTGCGGCAGCGGTGAAGCTGCCGGCCTCGGCGGCGAGGCAAAAGAGTTCGATACTGCCCAACTGCAAGTCATCAAAGTGGCGTTTCATAAAGGCGGACACCGAGTCTCAACGGACATTTCATCCCGGTGTTTACTACATGAAACGGCACCGCCGGTATACCCCGACAGTGCCGTTTCCTGATGCAGGGACAACCGAGCAATCAATGCCCGGCGCTCTGACCGCCATCGACGTGCAGGATCTCACCGGTGACGAAGTTCGCGCTGTCCAGATAGAGGATCGCTTGGACGATGTCGTCAATCTCGCCCATATGACCCAGCGGATGCAGGCTGCCCAACGCTTCGTGAGTCTCCACACCATGCATCGGCGTCTTGATGATGCCCGGCGACACGGCGTTGACCCGAATGCCGCGCTTGGCGTATTCGATGGCCAGCGATTTGGTTGCCGCGTTGATGCCGCCCTTGGTCAGCGAGGCCAGCACTGAAGGTACGCCGTCGATGGCATGGTCAACCAGACTAGTGGTCACGCTGACGATGTGGCCGCTGTTGTGCTTCTCCATCTCGGCAATCGCCAGTTGCGAGATGTGGAAAAAGCCGCTCATGTTGGTGGCCACGACCTGGGCGTAATCCGCCTGGCTGTACTCGGTGAATGGCTTCGCGACAAAGATGCCCGCGTTGTTGACCAGCGTGTCGATGCGACCGAAACGGGCCATGGCTTGGCGAATCACGCGCTCGGCGGTGGCAGGGTCAGCGATGTCGCCAGCGACGGTCAGAATGTCCGGATCCGTAGACGGCTGGATTGAACGGGATGTCGCGACCACTTGAAAACCGCGCTCACGGAAGCCTTTGACGAGGCCTGCGCCAATGCCGTGAGATGCGCCGGTAATCACTACGACTTTATTGGACGTGCTCATGATGATTCCTCATGTAATCGAGATGAATTGAGTGAACAGATTTTCAAGGGTCAGACGTGAGCGACAACCTGCGCCGCCTGGAGCAGCGCTTGCCGGTAATCAGCGACCGATTGCGATCCGGACAGGAGGTGCCGGTCGTTGATGATCATCGCCGGGACCGACTGGACGCCGCGTTGCTGATAAAACGCTTCAAGTTCGCGGACTTCGCGAGTGAACTCCGCCGAGGCCAGCACGGCTTCTGCACGCTGGCTATCGAGCCCCGCGTCCTTGGCCTGATTCACCAGCGTCTGGCGGTTATCCGGGTTTTTTCCATCCGTGAAGTAAGCCCGCAACAGGACTTTTTTCAGTGCGCGCTGGCGCCCCTGTGTCGAGGCCCAGAACAGCAAACGGTGGGCATCGAACGTGTTGTAAAAATGACTGCGTTTTTCCAGGTCGAAGCGAAAGCCGATCTCCTCACCGCGTTGAATGATCATCGCGTTGCGCTGCGCCACTTGCTCCGCGGTGCGACCGTATTTGCGCATCATGTGCTCGATAGCGGGTTCGCCAGCCGCGGGCATGTCCGGATTCAGTTCGAACGGCTTGTAGCTCAGTTCCACCTCGACTTCGCCCGCCAGACTCTCGATCGCTTGCTCAAGTGCAGTAACGCCAAGCGCGCACCATGGGCAGACGACGTCCGAGACAACATCGATTTTCACCACCCGGCTCATGATGGCGAGTCCGACAACTGTTTGCGGTACTCCGTGGTCGTCATGCCGGCGTAACCCCAGTTATCGGTGTCGACTTCCTCGATGACGATGTGCGTGAGTTTCGGATCCTTGTTGAGCACCCGTTCCATCGTTTCCGTGATCTCCTTGATCACTTGGGCTTTCTGCTCGCGGGTGACGCCATCACGAGTGATGCGCACGCTGATGAAAGGCATTTGAGTCTCTCCAGTGGCCAACCTGTCGGATTGACGGGCTGCTGTTGGAGAGAACTTTAAGAAGTTGCAGGGGGTTGATAAATGGGGTTTCAGGTACATCATTTGTGATGTGGTGTATCAAATGCCAAGAACACAGAGCCGGCCTTTGGACCCCATTCGGCGATAAAACGACGGGGGCGGGTAAGTCAAGTCTGCCTAAACGAGGGGCGCTGCCATAACATCGCGGTCTTACGGAGCAATCGATGATCGATGAAGAACAGCTAGTGGATCTTTATGAAGCCGGCGATGCGCTGGCTGGCGGAGATAGCAGTGCAATGCAACGTTTACTTCCACACATGAAAAACCGCGAGTCGTACAGCGACATCCCCGTGCTGTTCTACGTCGCTGAAAACGTGAAGACACTCGATTTTCTTGCGGAAAATGACGTGGATTTTTTTCAAAAAAACAGCTTGGGCGGTGGCAGTTTGCTGCATCGCACGGCGCTGGAAAGTGATGATTCCGTCTTCGCATGGGTACTCGGCTGGTACAAAACCCACAACCTGATTGACGTCCCTGATGACGCGGGCGTTACGACGTTGTCGGCACTTTTGAAACTCGGCCCGATAGAGCGTGCAAGTCAATTGATCGACGCTGGAGCAAGCGTTGGCTCAGTGGCAAACAACGGTCTGACCCCGGCGCGACAAGCCGTTTTCCATATGGGAGAAGAAGCGCAGGCAATTGAAGGTCTGAAGATACTTCTAGCGCATGGATTGACCGTGGGTGCGGATGAGGCCGTCTATTTGGCGGACGCCGCGCGAAGCATTGAGAGACCCGTGCTTGCCCATTGGATTGAGGATTGCTTTCAGGAAGTAATACGTTGATATGTTCCGCTAGGTTCAAAACTCGTGCGGCAGGGCTTAAAGGCATGCAGTTCACGCCGTTGGAAAACGTGCTCTGGTCGGCCGGCAAACCAATTTGAAACAGGGACTTGTTTATGCAAAAGGCTGATTCTGTAACGCCGGACCCTTCGCAGCAGCAGGTGTGCGACAAATATGCGCTGACACCACACCCTCCCGAGACGATGGTGGCCATTGCCCTGGACACTCTGCACAAATCACCGATTTACGGGAGCAGAATCACCTTACCCGAGGGCGGCACAGTCAGTTGGTTCATTCACTGCGGTGAGCACTCGTCGGCCATTGATTTTTATCAAACGCTGCACGCAAGCCATTTGGTCGACGAGTTGCCGGAAGTGCTGAAGTATCTTTTCCTGCCCGAAGGATCCAGGTTCATTATCGACAGAGACGGCTACGAAGACGTCTGGATGGCGGCAGCGGAATCGTCTGCCGATTGAAAGTGCAGAGCGTCACGCCACCAGTGAAAGCTATCCTTTGAGCACGAATATGACTGATGTTTTTCACAAGATTATTTTCAAGCTAACGCCTGACGAAGATGATTACCCACCCTTCGCGGCTGAGTCGGTATGGGGCATCTACCGAGGGGATGACGTTTACGAGATCGACAACACACCGTATGGACTTGATTGTCCTGAATGGCGATCTCATACAAACCGTGTAAGTCCAGACGTTGCAGTGAGCCAAGCAGGAAAGAGCCCAAACGCATTCAATCGCTTGATATCGACCTTGGCGCGAATACTCTGAGCAATGCCTGTTTCTATCCGGCTCAGGCCAGCATTTCGCTGATCCATCGTACTTGCCGGGCCACGTCTTGCACCTTCGCCTCTGGCAAAGCCTGCTGCGCCCGAGCGAACTGGGCCAGCGTCTTCTGCTTTTCATGCAGCCGGTGTTGCCACTTGTTCAGGAACTGCGGACTGCGCGCCTGCATCTGCAGCGGGCCGAAGTACAGTTCTTGATCGGTGTAGACCACTGACTCTGCACGTTCAGCGACGATGATTTCGTAGTCGAAACGGTTTTCCCGCAGCAGTTCCTCACGGAGGATGCGGTAGCCGTTTTCCATCAGCCATTGCCGCAGTGGCTGCTCACCGCCGTTGGGTTGCAGGATCAAGCGCTCCTCGCCACTCAACCGCGCCTTGCCGCTGTCGAGAATGTCGCGGATCGTCTCGCCACCCATGCCACAGATACTGACGGCGGTGATCCCGTCGCCAGGCTCGATTGCCGCCAGACCATTGGCCAGGCGCACGCTGATATGTTGCTGCAGGTCGTTGTCACGCACCGTGCGTTCGGCCGCATGAAAGGGCGTCGACGCCACCTCTCCGGCCACGGCTGCAGCAATCACCCCGCGACGCATCAGCGCCACCGGCAGATAGCCGTGATCCGAGCCGATATCGGCCAGCCTTGCGCCGATCGGCACATGCGCGGCCACGCGCTCCAGGCGCATGGACAAAGTCTGTTCGTTCAACGGCAACCCCTGCTCATTACAAGATTGCGGCAGCGATGGCCGCAAAAGGGGTGCGACTTTGTCGAGCAACGCGGTGCCTGTCAAATCCCGGCGACGAGGATCACGGTGCGAGCCTTCAGCCCGCCAGCGTCGCGTTATCGATCACGAAGCGATATTTCACGTCACCCTTGAGCATGCGCTCGTAGGATTCGTTGATCTGGTCAGCACTGATCAGTTCGATGTCGGAGACGATGCCGTGTTCGGCACAGAAATCCAGCATCTCCTGAGTTTCCGGGATGCCGCCGATCATCGAACCGGCAATGGTGCGGCGTTTCATAATCAGGTTGAACACGTTTGGCGAGGGATGCGGCGAGGCGGGCGCGCCGACTAGCGTCAACGCACCATCGCGCTTGAGCAGCACGAGAAACGCATCGAGATCGTGCGGGGCCGCGACGGTATTGAGGATGAAGTCAAAACTCTTGGCATGCGCCGCCATCTCTTCGGCATTGCGCGACACGACAACCTCATCGGCGCCCAGTTGTTTTGCCGCTTCGCGTTTCGATTCGGACGTGGTGAACGCCACGACATGCGCGCCCATGGCATGGGCCAGTTTGATACCCATGTGACCGAGGCCACCGATGCCGACCACGCCGACTTTTTTGCCCGGCCCGGCATTCCAATGACGCAGCGGCGAGTAGGTGGTGATCCCCGCGCAGAGCAGCGGCGCGACGGCTGCCAGTTGCGCCTCGGGATGGCGGATGCGCAGCACATAACGCTCATGCACGACGATGTTTTGCGAATAGCCGCCAAGCGTCCAGCCGGGGGCATCCGGCGTCGGGAAGTTGTAGGTGCCGATCATGCCGTCGCAGTAGTTTTCCAGACCGGTTTCGCAGTCGTCGCAATGTTTGCAACTGTCGACGATGCAGCCGACCCCGACCAGATCACCGACTTTGAAATCCGCGACGTGTGCGCCGACGGCCGAGACGCGCCCGACGATTTCATGGCCCGGCACGCAGGGGAATTGCGTGCCTGCCCATTCGGCGCGCACCTGATGCAAGTCCGAATGGCAGATGCCACAGAAGGCGATGTCGATCTGCACGTCGTGGGCGGCCGGCGCGCGGCGGTTGATCTGCATTGGCTCAAGGGGTTTGTCGCCAGCGTGGGCACCGTAGGCTTGTACGAGCATGGGAACGTCCTCAATGGGTATGTCGGATGCCCATCTTTGCTGTTTTGCGCGGCGAGGGAATAGTGCATTCCTGTGCAATGCTTGCCTGATCCTGCGAGGCCTTGTGACGTTGCGCAGACAGACGACCGCAGTGTTTGCAGGTAATCTGCCGGTTCGCTGACTAAAACAAAAACAGGAGCCATTGATGCAACCGATCCGTCTCGGTCTGGTGGGTTACGGCAAGATTGCCCAGGATCAACATGTCCCGGCGATTCTCGCCAATCCCGGATTCCAGTTGCTGTCGGTCGCCACGCAAGGCAAGCCCTGCGCCGGTGTCGAGAATTTCCAGTCGTTGCGCGAATTGCTCGCCAATGGCCCACAGGTCGATGCGATTGCCTTCTGCACGCCGCCGCAGGGACGATTTGCATTGGTGCAGGAAGCATTGGCCGCCGGCAAGCATGTGCTGGTGGAAAAACCGCCCTGTGCAACATTGGGTGAGGCGATGGCATTGGTCAGACTGGCTGAACAGCAAGGCGTCAGTGCGCTGTTCGCCTGGCACTCGCGCTATGCGCCCGGCATTGCCGCCGCCCGCGACTGGCTCGCCAGCCGCACCCTGCAAAGCGTGCACATCGATTGGAAAGAAGATGTTCGCAAGTGGCACCCCGGCCAGACCTGGATCTGGCAGCCGGGTGGCCTCGGCGTTTTCGATCCGGGCATCAACGCCTTGTCGATCGTCACGCACCTGCTGGCGCTGCCGTTGTTTGTCGAGTCCGCCGAACTGCGCGTGCCTGACAACTGCCAGTCGCCGATTGCCGCTTCGATCAAAATGTCTGACGCACGGCATCTCGATGTGCGCGCCGAATTCGACTTCGACCATGGCCATGACGAACTCTGGAGCATCGAAATTCGCTGCGCCGAGGGTGTGTTGCGACTGGATAACGGCGGTGCGGTGTTGAGCATCGATGGCGTGCGCCAAGCGGTATCGGAGGAGGGCGAATACGCGGCGGTGTATCGGCATTTTCAGCAGTTGATTGGCGATGGGGCCAGTGATCTGGATCTTCAGCCGTTGCGGTTGGTGGCGGACAGTTTCTTTGTCGGGAGTCGGGTGATGGTGGAGGCGTTTTACGATTAGTCTCGGGGTCGTCGCGGTGGTGTCCACTCTGGATCAAGAGCCGGCGCATTGTTTGGCTACAACAAACTGCAAAACGGCGCTTCACATCTTTTAGTCGCCAGTCGACAATGCGCCCTCTGCTCCGGGGTAGTTCAGCGGTAGAACACTCGGCTCTTAACCGGGTGGGCGCTGGTTCGAATCCAGCCCCCGGACCCATCACATCGAAGGGTCACAAGGAAGTATGTCCAGGCACGACAGTGGGCTCGATGAAGGCGTTGGCATAAACGCTGGCTATGCGTTTTTTCAACTCTCTCGAGCGTTGAGCGCTTTGCCGAGCAACGCTGACCCGCAAGCACGCCGTCGCATCGAGCGCTGGCAGCGGGTTCTCGAACATCTGATTCAGGGCAGCGCACAGTATGGTTCACGCGTGCCGTTTGCCGAGTTGCCGGAATGGGTCACGCTGGAAGTGGCCACGGGCGGTTTCGCTACCGGTCAAGTCTTGGCCGGAGGCGATCTGACTGCCTATGAGTGCGAGCTCGCTGCGTCGATCCCCGGCATTCGTGCAGGCCATGAACGACTTGACCTCAATGCCTGGCATCTCTCGGATGACGGCATTGAGGCACTGCAACAGTGCTTGGCGAAGGGCAACTATCAAATCGATGTACCGGAAGAGGCCGCACTGCTGACAGTGTCATGGCTTCTGCGGCATTCGCGCGCCGACGAAGCGCGAACATTGATCGAGCAGATTGCGCCGTTCTTTGATCGTCTGCGTTTCTATCCATCAACCGTTGACGAGCCACCGATCTCGACGGCTGAAGTTCATGTTTTCAACGTGGCTAATGTCAGCCAGCGACTGGCTGCGCAACGGGCTCAACCGCATCTGGCGGTGCAAAAACATGTAGTTGAAAATCGCTTGCCGCTCTACGACGCTGCTGTCTCGCTTTTTCTTCTGACGTATCAGGGAGGCTGGCCGTGCAAATACTATCCTGACGGCTGGTTCGAGCGCGCGATGGCACTCGGTACGCAGTTCGCTGAAACCTGTGATGCTGAACTTCACGGAAAGGCAACCGCCAAGAGCCGGGCGGTGGAGTTGTTTGCATTCCTCACTCAGTGCTCTCGTGATCACGCGTCACTGACGGGGCGGCAAGTCGGGCGTATTCGACGAATCGTTGATGACTTTGTGGTCAAGCACGGCCATCCCGAATCCGAAACACATTCCATCAAGCGAAAAGAGCAGCGAGATCACGTGGCGGCTCCCGGGCATCATTTGATCGCCCAGGCTATCTCGGCGCGTCTGGCCAGTTACCCGGATTCGGACGGCATCAGTGATTTTTCACCCCTGCTGAAACCTATCACCGATAAAGAGGCGCAGCGCTACGCGTTAACTGTTGGCGCGCCCGTTCCACCTGCGGTTCGCCTACGTCTCGAACGTTGCCGCAAAGGCACTATCGCCGAATTGATTGACCATGGTCTGATCTCATCGGGAGACACCGTTGCGCGGATTTTGCCAGCAATGACGGCCGAAATCTGCAGTGCCGGATATCGAGATACAACGCTGCAGATGTTGGTTGGCGCTACCTATCGCGCGTTCAGGCGTCGCCGATCCTTGTTGCTGATCAACCTGCAAAGTCAGGTCAAAATTGCAGAACTGCCTTGGGTTGCGGCGGTGGAATGCGAGCGTGAGACAAACGATGTTTCGATCGAGGGTGCCAGACGGGCATTGGTCGAGGCTTCTGTATTGACCCTCTCAGCGTTTCCTCAGGCGATTCTTCCCAACAAGCTGCTGCAGGAATTTGTCTCGCTGGCTGAAACAGCGAAACTCGATCTCCCTTTCGTCGAAGAGGTGGCAACTGACATTTTCATGGGCAAGTTCTCCAACAAGTTCGTGAGAGCAGCCAAACAATCGGCCAAGCTGATTGCCGGAACCCTTTACGCCCGATACTACGACATTGATACGGATCTGTTGGCCGTCCTTCCCGAACAGCGCAGATCAAAGCGCAGCAGTAATCACTGGCAACAATCGAACAACAGGGATGCATTGGCCAAGCTGTGCGCGCAGCGTGCAAACGCCACGTTTGGAACATGTAGCCCCGCGACGAATGGGACGATCATCGAACAGCAACAGATCCTGACAACGCAAAACCTGGCGCTCCTGTTAGGTGAGCTCGAGCTGAAAACGCTGTTACATCATCGTATGAGTGCGCTGGCGCTGACGTGCTTCGAGTGGATTTGCAGGCGACAACAGATGCAAATCAAGCTTTACCATGCACGTCTGGTGATGTTGAAAAACACCGCATATGCCTGGCGCCAAATGGTGTTTTTTCTGTCGATGCTTGATGGTGACTCGTTGCGTTCAGCACTCGACAAGCTTGAAACGCACTTTGCAGCGCAATCGTGTGACTTCCGGGAAAGGTTTCTTCCGGCCATGGTCGGGTTGCGTGTTGCCGCAGCCGGGCATCGACTGACTTTTAACCGGCAAAAAATTGAGGGAGGAAAAGTGTTTCTCGGATGGAGCACCGAACGACATTGGTTAATGCCTTCCTGACGTAGGAGTATCCCGACTCTTCCCACGCAGACTTGCGAAAAGCCTGCCCTGAAAACAGGCTTTTCTTCTGTCGAGTAAATCCTTTCAGAAACGATCCAGCCGGTACTGCTCGATACCCGGCAGGCCAGATGCCTGTTGAGCCATCGGCAACACCATCCCCACCACCATCTCCGCCGTCACCGCCGCTTGCGTCAGCCCCAGATGCTGATGCCCGAAAGCAAGCAACACTTTCCCCCCGCAAGCCTGATCAATCACCGGCAGTGAATCCGGTAACGACGGCCGAAAACCCATCCATGGCGTCGCTGCTTCAGCACTCAGGTCCTTGCGGAACAAGCCCTGACTCAACCGATGCAACTGCCACGCGCGCTCCATGCTTGGCGGTCGTTGCAGCCCGGCGAATTCGACTGTGCCCGCCAGGCGCAAGCCGTCGGACATCGGCGTCATGATGAACTTGCGTTCCAGCGAGGTGACGGGGAAGGGCAGGCGGTTGTGTTCCTGCGGCAGCATCAGGTGATAGCCGCGCTCGGTGTCCAGTGGGACTTTCTTGCCGGTGAGTGCGGCGGTGAGTTTTGCCGAGTGCGCACCGCAGGCGATCAACACGCGGCTCGCGGTCAAGCCCCCCGCATCGGTGATCAACGAAACACCGTGTGCCTGCACATGGCCGCCCTGAACCTGTTGCTGCACAAAGCTCACGCCGCTGTTTTTCGCCGCCTCGACCAATTTGCACACCACCTGAAAAGGATCAATGAAATGTCCGGTGTGCGGGAAGAACAGGCCGCCCTGAATCTGTTCGCTGAGCTGTGGCGCGGTTTCTTGTACCGCGCCCGCTGGCCAGAAATCGACCGGCACCTGCTGTTGACGCATACGGGTCTGGAGCGCCTCGATGCCCTGACGCGATTCGGCATGTTCGAACACCAGCAATGAACCGTCGACTTTTAACAGTTCGGGATGCCCGATGTCAGCGAGCAAGCGATGCCAAGCCTCCAGGCTGCTTTCGTTGAGTGCGCGCAAACCGGCGACGGTTTTCTGGAAAGGCTGCGCCCGCAGGTTCAGCAACAGCCGGGTGAACCAGGGCAGGGCGCGGGGCAGGTATTTCCAGTCCAGTCGCAGTGGCCCCATGGGGTCCATCAGCATCGCCGGCAAGCGTTTGAGAATCGACAAGTCAGCAATCGGAAACACTTGCTCGGTCGCCAGATGCCCGGCATTGCCGAACGATGCACCGTGGCCGGGCTCCTGCTGATCGATGACCACCACTCGCTGACCCTGGCGAGCGAGACGCACTGCACAGGCAACGCCGATGATGCCGGCGCCGACCACGGCGATATCGTACGCGGCGTTATTCGGCATTTTTCGCGGCTTCCCTTTGCCCGTCGAGCAGGCGGCGCAAGTGCAATGGATTGGCTTGCTTCAGTGCCGTGGGCAGCAGGCTGTCGGGGAAGTCCTGATAGCAGACCGGGCGCAAAAACCGCAGGATCGCGGCGGTACCGACCGAAGTCGTACGCGAGTCGGAAGTGGCCGGGAATGGCCCGCCGTGGACCATCGCGTCACAGACCTCGACCCCGGTGGACCAGCCGTTGACCAGCAGGCGCCCGGCCTTGCGCTCCAGCGTCGGCAGCAACGCTTGGGCTTGCTCGAGATCTTCGTCGTCAAGGTGCAGTGTGGCGGTCAACTGGCCTTCGAGGTGTTCGATCACTCGGCGGATTTCGTCGTCATGGCTGCATTGCACGATCAACGACGCTGCGCCGAACACTTCCGCCTGAAGATGCTGATCCGCTAGAAAGTCCGCGGCTTCGGTGACGAAAACGTGGGCCTGACACTGGTTCGGACCATTCCCGCTCTGACCCACAGCAGCAACACGTGCGCGGGCGTTCTCCGCCAAGGCATCCACGCCCGCCTCATAGGCATTGAAGATGCCGGGCGTGAGCATTGTCTGCGCCGGGCTACGCTGGATCAGCTCGGCAACGACAGCCATGAAGCCGTCGAGCGCCGGGCCCTTGCGAGCAATCACCAGACCGGGATTGGTGCAGAACTGCCCGGCACCCAGGGTCAGCGAAGCGACAAAACCCTCGGCCAATGCTTGCGCACGATGGTGCAGCGCTGCCAGAAACAGCAACACTGGATTGATCGAACTCATTTCCGCATACACCGGGATCGGTTCGGGCCTTGCCTGTGCGGCTTGAAGCAGCGCCAGCCCGCCGCTGCGCGAACCGGTAAAGCCGACCGCTTTGATCCGCGGATCACTGACCAGCGCGATGCCGACTTCGGGGCCGTAACCGTACAACAGCGAAAACACGCCTTCCGGCAGACCGCAGGCTTTCACCGCCCGCGCCAGTGCCTGGCCGACCAGTTCACTGGTGCCGGGATGCGCGCCGTGCGCCTTGACGATCACCGGGCAACCGGCCGCCAGTGCCGAAGCCGTATCGCCACCGGCCACGGAGAATGCCAAGGGAAAATTGCTCGCGCCAAACACCGCCACCGGTCCCAATGGCACCTGCCGTTGCCGCAGATCCGAGCGCGGCATTGGCTGGCGTTGCGGTTGCGCGGTATCGACGCGCACATCCAGCCATTCACCGGCTCGTACCGTGCGCGCGAACTGGCGCAATTGCTGACAGGTGCGACCTCGCTCGCCGAGCAGGCGCGCACGCGGCAGGCCGGTTTCGGCTGCGGCGCGGTCGATCAGTTCATCGCCGAGGGCTTCGATTTCACTGGCAATGCTTTCAAGAAATTCGGCACGGGCATCCAGGGATGTCTCGCGATAGCGGTCCAGCGCCGCCCAGGCCAGTGCGCAGGCCTGCTCGACATGCTCGGCCGATCCGCCGGCATAGGCCGGTTCCAGCGCGGCATCCGTGGCCGGGTTGATCCCTCGAATGGCTTCGCGGTTGCCCGCGATACTGTGCTGCCCGATCAGCATGTGGCCCGTTAAAGTCATGGTGCATTCCTGATGAAAAAAGTGATGCCTGCCGCGCATCAAAGATTCACGGCAGGTGAACGGTGACGAATCAGGCAAAGTTCTGTTCCGCCGACCAGTTTTCGTACCAGTGACGGAACAGCGAGTACTGGTTCTCGGCGTATCGACGTTGGGCGTCGCTCAATACATCGGTCTCGTTGAAATGCAGGGTGTATTCCTTGTCCCCGTTGAGCACCATCAGGTGCTTGTAATACAGCACCAGATCGCACCCCTCGTCGAATGACGACAGCACCGCCAGCGCCGATTCCAGCTCCCGCGCCTGCCGCCGTGCTTTGGCATCGCCCTTGGCCGCTTGCTTGCTCAGGGCGACCAGTTGCAGCACTTCGCGGGGCAGGGCGTTACCGATCCCGGTGATCGCGCCGGTGGCGTTGCAGTTGACGAAGCCGTGCACCACTTGCGTGTCGACGCCGACCATCAGGGTCACGTCGTCATCCTTTGAGGTGATGTTCTCTGCGGCGTAGCGCAGGTCGGCGCCACCGCCGAATTCCTTGAAGCCGATCAGGTTCGGGTACTCGCGGCGCAGTTCGAAGAACAGATCGGCGCGGGTGGCAAAACCGTAGTAAGGGCTGTTGTAGATCACCGCCGGCAACTCGGGCGCGGCTTGCAGAATCGCGGCGAAGTGGGCCTCTTGCGCGGCAGCCGAGGCGCCACGGGACAGCACGCGCGGAATCACCATCAAACCCTGCGCGCCGACTTTCGCCGCGTGGGCAGCATGGGCAACCGCTTCACGGGTATTCACCGCACCGGTCCCGACAATCGTCGGAATCCCCGCCGCCACCAGCCGCGCCACGCCTTCCTGACGTTCGGCTTCGGTAAGCAGCGGCCAGTCGCCCATGGAGCCGCAGTACACGACCGCGCTCATGCCGATGTCGATCAGCTCGCGACCCTTGGCCACCAGTGCATCGAAGTCCGGTTTGCGTTGCGCGGTGCACGGGGTCATCAGGGCTGGCATGCAGCCGGTGAAGATGTTGTCGCTCATTGTTTTAACTCCTTGGCACATCGTTCAAATTGCGGTGAAAAGTTGGCGCGGCGGTTCAGATGCCCCACGCGAACGGGTCTGTGTCGTCGATCAGCAACGTGCTGTCGGCGGTCATGAAGGCGCGGCCGGTGATGTAGGGGCGAATACGTTCGCCTGCCCATTCGAAGCGGCCTTCGAACTGGCTGCCGGTGATGCTTGCCTGCACCCAGCGCGCACCGGGCTGCAGCTTGTCGTCGGCAGCGAGGCAGGCGAGTTTGGCGCTGGTGCCGGTGCCGCACGGCGAGCGGTCGTAGGCTTTGCCGGGGCACATGACGAAGTTGCGGCTGTCGGCGTTGGCGTCGTCAGCGAACAGTTCGATATGGTCGATTACGGCATTGTCTTCGCCGTAAATACCTTGATCTTCGAGGGCCTTGAGCATCGCCCAGGTGTACGCGGTGAGGTGCTCGACGTTGTCCATCGTCAGCGTCTGGCCATGCTCGGAAACCAGGAAAAACCAGTTGCCGCCATAAGCGATATCGCCCAACACCCGGCCAAATCCCGGCACGTCCACCGGCACCTGTTTGCGGTAGCGATAGGACGCCACGTTGCCCAGCGTCACCGCGCCGTCGTCATGCAGCGTCGCGCTGACCGGGCCGACCGGCGTGTCGATCTTGTGCACACCCGGGGCGATCTGCCCCAGGTACTGCAACGAATTGATCAGGCCGATGGTGCCGTGGCCGCACATGCCGAGGTAACCGGCGTTATTGAAGAAGATCACCCCGCAAGTCGCATCCGCCGACACCGGCTCGCAGTACAGCGCGCCGACCAGCACGTCGTTGCCGCGTGGTTCCAGCAGGCAGGCGCGGCGCCATGCATCATGCTGATCACGCAGGGCATCGCGCTTTTCGGCCATGGTGCTGCCGGGCAGATCGGGAAAACCCTTCATCACCAGACGTGTAGGCTCGCCGCCGGTGTGGGAATCGATGACGTGTACTCGTTTCATGGACGTCTCTCGTTTGCAGATTTCAGTAAGCGCCGGCAGGGCGCGCATTCACGGAGGTGGCGGGGGCGGCGACTTCGCTTTCTTCATCGTCCTCTTCAAGGCGCAGCAGGTGCGCCGGTACGCCGGTCGCGGCGCCCCAGTAGTAAATACCGGTCGCACAAGCGGCCACGACGAGGGTGTCGAAAGGGTGGGCGAGAATGCCGAGGCCACCGAAGGTGCCGAGTTTCGACAGCACGATAGTCACCGCGTAGAAGGCGATCAGCCATGCGGAGGACCGCACCTGACGCGCCAGACTCAGGTGTGCGGTCGGCACAAAACGACCGCACAGCAGGTATACGACGAACATCAGGATTTGCAGGCCGAGCAGCCACGACACGGTGCTCCAGCCCGACCAGTAGACGATCAGCGCAGCGATGATGAACGACACCGGTCCGAGCACGCCCATGCACTTGACCCGGAACGGCCGCGGCATGTCCGGCGCATTGCGGCGCAACGCAGCCACCGACACGGGTGCCACGGCGTAGCTCAACACCAGTGCAGCGGACACCACGTTGATCAACGCTTCCCACGACGGGAACGGCAGGGTCCAGAACACCGACAACGCAAACGTCAGCCACAGTGCCGGACGCGGGATGCCGGACTTCTCGTCGATGTGGGTAAATACCTTGAAAAAGGTGCCGGTCTGCGCCCAGCCGTAGATCACCCGTGGCGTGGCGTTCATGTAGATATTGCCGCAGCCACTCGGCGAGATCACCGCGTCGGCGACCACCAGATACGCCAGCCAACCCACACCGAGTGCCAGTGCGATGTCGCGATACGGCAGGGCAAATTCCTTGCTCACACCGGCCCAGCCGTTGGCGAGCATTTCAGTCGGGATGCCGCCGAGGAACGCCATTTGCAGCAGCACATAGATCAGGGTCGACAGCAACACCGAGAGGATCAGTGCGATCGGAATGGTGCGCTGCGGATTCTTCACTTCGCTGGCCACCGAGATGATCGGCGTCAGGCCCAGATACGCGAAGATGATCCCGCCCGCCGAGACCGCCATCTCCACACCCGACAGCCCGAATGGCGCGAAGCCCTGGACGTGGAAGTTTTCCGGTTTGAAGAACGTGAACAGCACACCGATCACCAGCAACGGCACGATGAACTTGAAGATGCTCACCAGATTATTGGCCTTGGCGAAGGTCTTCACGCTGCGATAGTTGAGCACGAAGAACAGGCACAGCAGCCCGAACTGCACCATCCAGCCGAGCAGCGTCGGATCACTGCTGCCGGTCTTGGTCAGCCCGGGAAACCACGCCGCCGCGTATTGGCGCGAGGCAACCACCTCGATCGCCACCAGGCTGGAAAACGCAATCAGGGTGATAAAGCCCATCAGGTAACCGAGCAATGGTCCGTGGGAGTAAACCGGGTAGCGCACCACGCCGCCGGCACGCGGCAGTGCGGCACCCAACTCGCAGTAGACGATGCCCAGCAGCAACACGGCGAAACCGCCCAGCAACCAGGAAAAAATCCCCGCCGGCCCGGCAATCGCGGACACGTGACTGGCCGCGAACAACCAACCGGAGCCGAAGATCGCGCCGAGCCCGATAAATGTGAGGTCGATCAGTGAAAGCTGTTTTTTGAACTTGCCTTGGCCTGACATGGCATCGCCTTCTTGTGAGTTATTGGATAGGCAGTTGTGTCACTGGGACGGCCAGACTTTGAACTCATCGGCCGTGGGGCGATTGATGTTTTGCAGTGGGATCGATGACGAATTCAGCACAATTGCGCCGACGGATTGCGGCGCTCGACAGGGCCGCGGTGTTGCTGCAATCTGCACGCGAACGGTGCTGGGCTATCCACGAACAGGGGAGAGAATCCTTGATGCAGAACGCGTTTTCGATTCTCTGTCAGGGCGGCGACGGCAACCGTCCGCATACTCTCGCCGAGCTGGTAGCCAGCGTTGCGCTGCTGTTACCGATGCTCGACGTAATCCCCAATGCGGTGATTTTCATCAAGGATGTTCAGGCCCGATACGTCCTGGCCAACCGCACACTGGTGCAGCGTTGCGGCTTGAAAGACTTGCGTCCGCTGCTCGGCAAAACCAGCGCGCAGGTATTCCCGGCGCAACTGGGGCCGGGCTATACCGAGCAGGATCGCAAAGTGCTGGAGGAGGGGTTTGTGCTGGAGGATCAGCTCGAATTGCACCTGTACGGCAGTCGCGAACCCGGTTGGTGCCTGACCCACAAACAGCCGCTGTACAACCGTGATGGTCAGATTATCGGCCTGGTCGGTATCTCCGTGGATGTGCAGTCAGCCAGCGAAACCCATCCGGCCTTCCAGCGCCTGGCGGCGGTCGACGAGTACATTCGCAACCATTTCAACCGCCGCGTCACCCTGGGCGAACTGACGCGCATTGCCGGTATTTCCGTCGCGCAACTGGAGCGCTACTGCAAACGGGTGTTCCACCTGACGCCCCGGCAAATGATCCAGAAAGTAAGGCTGGAACACGCCCATCGACTGCTGCACACCGACCTGCCGATCACCGAGGTTGCGCTGCAATGCGGCTACACCGACCACAGCGCTTTCACCCGCCAGTTCAAGGCCTCGACCGGGTTCACCCCCCGCCAATACCGCCAAGCCACATCCCCGTAGGAGCTGCGGCACGCTGCGATGTTTTGATCTCGTTTTTAAAAACAAAAATCAAAAGATCGCAGCCTTCGGCAGCTCCTACACAATCACTGTGGTGAGGGAGTTGGTGTCAATCCGGCATCTGCTGATTATCCAGCACCCGATTCACTCCCAGCTCCCCGAGCATGATCAGTTGCGCAATGCCCAGCAGCGCCCGACGCTGTGACGGGGCAGCAGACTGGCGACGTCCTGAGCAATGGTTTTGGCCGAAGCGAGCGTTTCACTGGCATCAGTCAGCAGTTCTTCGTTTTATTTAGCCGCCACGGCTCATCGCTAAACAAGTAAAGGTGGCGGCTGTACGCAGGTTAGCGATCCGGGTCACAGAAACCCCGGGTAGACCCGAAGGTCTCCCACGCACAGCCACCATGACGCCAAGTGCAGATCGACAAAAACTGCAATTGAGGCTGGGCATGTTGCGTCTGTAAGGTGCCGGATCGCTAAACCCGATCGCTGATTCGTCAGCGACCGCACCACAATAGAACCCGACCTCAAGGCGCACAAGCCGGCGGATTCTGGCGTAGCTGTAGGCAATTACGCAAGGTCGTGTAGCCTGATTACGTGTCTTGGCGTTTCATTTAAACGTGAGTGTTTAAAATCAAAAAAATTGCAGGTGCGGGGGGCGTTATCGACCAACGGCAGAAGCCTGAACGCCTCTCATACCCGCTAGACTGAATAGGCCACGACCCTCTTATGACAGGAGCCCCGCGATGATCGGAACACAAAAAGGCCGACACTCGCTATGGCTCCTGCCCATCCTGATCGCCTTCAGCCTGACGCTCACTTCCGGCTGCTCAAACCGCAAACACTATCCACCCTCGGGCGTCGGCGACAGTTGCTACGCCAAAGCGCTGCCGACGGTCGGAGAAGGTGGCCTCGCCTGGGGTTCCAGTCTGAACATGGCCCGGCAAAAATCCATGGCCAACTGCATGCGTTATGCCGGACGCTCCGGGGGTACGCCGGGTACGTGTCAGGTGGTGTTGGCCAAGTGCAAATGACTGGGGACGAGCAATATGAGCGCTTGAAAGACTCGCCACTTGAGCAACTGGTCGACGGTTTTTACTGCGACCTGTGCGGGCACGGTTTTGTCGCCAGTGAGTGGCTAAAAGCCGAAGGCAACACGCGCTCGCGGTGACAAGACGGGTGACGGCGAGCGCCACCCGTCTTGTCACCGGATCAAGCAATACCCAACGCCTTGAGAATCACCAGCGATTTCTCGGCAAACACCTGAGCACGTGCAGTGAATTCCTCGATGTTTTCTTCGGCGGTCATCAGCGGCTTGCCATCCTTGACGAGGACTTCGCCTTGTTCGCCGAGGATCGCCCACGCCAGTTGCGCCCATTCTGCCGGGTGCTGTTGACCTTGCTTGATCGATATCAGGAACAGTTGTTCGAAGCGGCTGACGGTGACGCCGCCGCCGGTAACCGGGCTGGCCAGCACCTGAATCTTGTCGCTCAACAACGAGCGCGAGCACAGCAACAAATTGAGCTCGTTGCATCGAGCCCGCACCTGGTTTTCCGCCGCGACGCTCTGGCAAGGGGCGACAGCATTCAGTCCGATCAGAACGTTGAGGGCCTGCAATACGTCGTCATAAGGCAGCGCAGATGCTGCGTTGGCCAACTGGCGCAAGGTTTTCGGCGCGTAGTCGTTGGCTGCCAGCGCTTGCAGTACCGGGCCGTAGATTTCGCTCTGCAGCGAGGCTTCGCCCGCAGGGCCGCGGACATGCAGAGGGACGCTTTCTGCTGCTTGCAGCAAGATGAAACGAGTATTGAACAAGCCCTGGCGCTGTTCCGCAGAGGACAGCCGGGTTGAGCCGCGCACGTAGAGGTCACGACGGAAGCTCTGGTTGACGAAATAGTCACGCGCCTGCTCACGCATGATCGGATGTTCGATCCCTTCCAGAAAGTCCATGCCATCGGCCCTGAGGTTGAGCGGGTCGACCGAATCCAGCGGCACAGCAGTGGTGACGTAGTCGAGTTTGGCCGGGGCCATGGCATCGACGACGTCGGTGAAATACATGCAGTCCCAGCTGCGATTGAAATATTCATGGGCGATGTACTGACGATTCTGCCCCTTGATGCTCTGCAGTTTGGCGTCGAGGTTCGGCACGCTGCTGGCGTAGTTGGGGTTGGCGGCCAGCAACGCTTCGGAAAATTGCAGCGCGGCATCGATGCGTTGATCCGGGCCGGCAGATGCCGACTTGGCGAAGCGATCGTGCAGGCTGAACAGATTGCGCAGCGGCGCCGCAGGCGACCAGCCGGGGAAGCAGTTATAGCTCACGTACAGCATCCCGCCGGGTTTGAGATGCCGACGGGCAAACTCGACGATGAGTTTCTGGTTGTCGCGACTGACCCAGGTCCAGATGCCATGCAGGCTGATGCTGTCGAATTGGGGCAAATCATCGCGGGCCAGCAATTGCTCGAAACTGTCGTCATACAGTCGCGCGTCGCTGTTCCATTCGCTGGCGAGGGTGCTGGCGTGGGCGGCCTGAGAGGGCGTGAAATCGGTGCCGACCCAGGAACCCGGGTTGGCCGCGGCATGGATATTGATCGAAACGCCTTGGCCAAAGCCCAGCTCGCAGTGATAGCTCTCAGCCGATTCCAGGGTGGCAAACCCGCGCAACAACAAGCAGTAGCGCTGGAACACAGGATTGATTTCCCGGCTATAGCTGTAGGTGTAGCCTTCGTCCGTGAAATAACCTTCGTTCCAGGCGTCGCTCATGCTTTCGTGTCCTTTTGTTTCGAGGCTGAAAAGCTGCTCTTATAAGGGGTAGCGATCAGGTGCCACAAGGACAATATGCGGGTGAGTATGTCTTTTCGTTTCCGGATTTCTGCCGCACGCGCCTGAAAACCTTGAAGGTGGCCGATCACCGCCCGCCAAACCTTGGTCGCGAACCTTAAAACACCTGACCCGCACTTACCTCCATCCTGTAGGAGCTGCCGGAGGCTGCGATCTTTTGATCTTGTCTGTTTAGAATCCAGGTCAAAAGATCGCAGCCTTCGGCGGCTCCTACAGGGATGAGCGCGTACAGACTAAGCTAATGCAAAAAAGGTATTTGGCCGGGGTTTTATATATCGTTTAGTTTTGATTCACCAACGAATCAAAGCATCAAACCGATAGACCCCCGATTGCCATGACGGCGCACGCTGAATCGATCAAAGGCTCTTCTGGTTTGGTTCACACGGGAGTGAATCATGCCGCATACCCTCGACATCACCGCATTGCCGACGCTCGACCTTTCGCAGTTCGAAGGCACGGCGCAACAGCGTTATGAATTTCTGGAAAACCTGCGCCACGCCGCGCGCGATGTCGGGTTTTTCTATCTGACTGGCCACGGCATCGACAGCGCTTTGCTCAAGCAAGTGCAAGACCACGCCCGGCAATTCTTCGCCTTGCCCGACAGTGAAAAAGCCGCCGTCGGCATGATCAACTCGCCGCATTTCCGAGGTTACAACCGCGCCGCTTCCGAGATCACCCGAGGCAAACCCGACTTGCGCGAGCAGTTCGACCTGGGCGCCGAACGTGAAGCCTTGCCGTTGCAACCCGACAGTCCGTTCTGGGCGCGTCTTCAAGGTCCGAATCAATGGCCGGCGGCGTTGCCCGAATTGAAACTGCTGCTGCTCGATTGGCAGCAAGCCATGACGCGCATGTCCCTGCGCTTGCTGCAAGCGTTCGCCCAGGCCCTGTCGCTGCGCTCCGACGCGTTCGATCAGCTGTACGGCGACAAACCCAACGAACACATCAAGTTGATGCGCTATCCGGGACAGCCGGTTGACGCGAGCAATCAAGGCGTGGGCGCGCACAAGGATTCAGGCTTCCTGAGTTTCCTCTTGCAAGACCAGCAGGCCGGTCTGCAAATCGAGATCGAAGAGGGCCGCTGGATCGACGCGCTGCCTCGCGAAAATACCTTGGTGGTGAATATCGGCGAATTGCTGGAACTGGCCACCAACGGCTATTTGCGCGCCACGGTGCACCGGGTGGTCTCGCCGCCGCCGGGCAGCGAACGCCTGTCCATCGCTTTCTTCCTCGGCGCGCAACTGGACGCCACGGTGCCGCTGTATCCCTTGCCCACGGCGTTGTTGCGCGAAGCACGCGGGCCTGCCAGTGACCCGCTCAATCCCCTGTTTCGCGATGTTGGCTGGAACTACCTGAAAGGTCGTTTGCGCTCGCATCCCGATGTCGCGCAGCGCTTTTATGCCGATGCGCTGCTGCCCGAGCCGCCGGTTCGCAAAACCGCCTGAATCATCATTCGCTCAAGGACATAAAACATGTTGAAAAAAGCAGGTTTGACCCTGGCCGTCCTCGGCGCACTGGTGACCTCGTTCGGTGCGCAAGCGCTGGAGCCATTGCGTGTCGCCGCCGATCCGGTACCCCACGCACAGATTCTGGCGTACGTGCAAAAAATCGATCCGCAGTTGAATCTCAAGGTCATCGAAATCCCCAACGGCGTGAACTCCAACGAGCTGCTGGTGCATGGTGATGTCGACGCCAATTACTTTCAGCATCTGCCGTACCTGAAATCCCAGGAGCAAGCCCTCGGCGAGAAACTCGCGGTGGCGGCCACGGTGCATATCGAGCCTTTGGGCATTTATTCGCACCGGCACAAAAGCTTCGCCGACGTGCCGGTCAAAGGCACCGTCGCCGTGCCCAACAACGTCACCAACCTGAGCCGCGCGTTGTACCTGTTGCAGGACAACGGCCTGATCAAACTCAAGCCTGGATTCAACGATCCGGCAAGCGATCAAGCGACGCCCAAGGACATTGCCGAAAACCCCAAACAGCTGAAGATCCTTGAGATCGAATCGCCACAGATTCCGCGCTCGCTGGACGATGTCGATCTGGCGGTGATCAATGGCAACTACGCGCTCGACGCCGGTCTGGTGCCGGCCAAGGATGCGCTGGGTCTGGAGAAGGCTGAGCACAACCCTTACGCCAACATTCTGGTGACCACGCCGAAACTGCAGAATGATCCACGCATCGCGCAACTGGCCAAGGACCTGGCTTCGCCGCAAGTGGCCCAGTACATCACCGATAACTTTGCCGGTTCGGTGATCCCGGTGGCGGGCGGCAAGCCATGATCGTCGTCGAGCAGTTGAGCAAGACTTACCCGTCGGCAGCGACACCTGCGCTGGATCAGGTGTCGCTGAGCATTCCCGACGGCGCGGTCTACGGCATTCTCGGACGCAGCGGCGCGGGTAAATCGACGCTGCTGCGCTGCCTCAATCTGCTCGAACGGCCGGACAACGGGCGCATTCTGCTCGACGGTGTTGATCTGACGAAACTGTCCGAGAGTGACTTGCGCCGACAACGCCAGCGCATCGGCATGATTTTCCAGGGCTTCAACCTGCTGCATTCACGCAACGTCTTCGACAACATCGCGGTGCCGCTGGAGATCGCCAAGGTCGCGAAACCACAGCGTCACGAGCGAGTCCGCGAACTGCTGGATCTTGTAGGTTTGAGCGACAAGGCCGAAGCTTTTCCAGCGCAATTGTCTGGCGGCCAGAAACAACGCGTCGGCATCGCCCGGGCCTTGGCGGCGCGTCCGGCCTATCTGCTGTCGGACGAAGCCACCAGCGCCCTCGATCCGCAAACCACTGCGTCGATTCTTGAACTGCTGCGCGATATCAACCGGCAATTGGGACTGACCATCGTGTTGATCACTCATGAGCTGGACGTGGTCAAGTCGATCTGCGATCACGCGGCGTTCATGGCCAACGGGCGTCTGGTCGAGTCAGGTCCCGTGCCGCGGCTGCTGGCCGATCCACTCTCGAATCTGGGCAGTTCGCTGCGTCCCACCTGCGGACTGCCGCTGGGCCACGACGCGCCCGGGCTGAGCTTCCTCAAACAATATGGCGTACGGGCGGCCCACTCATGAACCGCTCGATCAATTGGCCTGAAATCCTCCAACTGGTGCTCAACGCTACCGGCGAAACCCTGTACATGGTCCTGCTCGCCGGGCTGTTCACGTTACTGATCGGTTTGCCGCTGGGGGTGTTGCTGTTCATCAGTCGCCGCACCGGTTTACTGCCGATGCCGCGCTTCAATGCAGCGTTGAGTGGTCTGGTCAATCTCGGGCGTTCGCTGCCGTTCGTGGTGATGCTGATTGCGTTGATCCCGCTGACCCGGTTGGTGGTCGGCACGACGCTGGGCAGCACTGCCGCCGTGGTGCCGATCACCATTGGCGCTTTTCCGTTTTTCGCCCGCATCGTCGAAAACGCCCTGGACGAAGTCGACAAGGGTCGCATCGAAGCGATCCTCGCCATGGGCGGCGATATGGGTCATGTGATTTTCAAAGTGCTGCTGCCCGAAGCGCTGCCGGCGTTGCTGGCGGGGATCACCCTGACGCTGGTGATGCTGATCGGTTTTTCCTCAATGGCCGGGGTGATTGGTGGCGGCGGGCTCGGCGATCTGGCGATCCGCTACGGCTATCAACGATTCAACAATGAAGTGATGGTCGCCACCGTGGTGGTGCTGGTCATCCTCGTTCAGGGCGTACAAAGTCTGGGCGATCGGCTGGTGCGTGCGCTGGCACATCGACGTTAAGGAATTTTATGAGTGCACCTGTCGCCGTGGCCTCGGAGCCGCTGATTCGGGTACGAGAGGTCAGTAAGGTATTCGGTTCGAACCGGGCGCTGAACAGGGTCAGCCTGGAGATTTATCCCGCCGAAGTGGTGGCGTTGCTCGGGGCCAATGGCGCGGGCAAATCGACGTTGGTGAAGATTCTCGCCGGCAGCCAAACCGCTGATGGCGGCGAGATTCTGGTGGAGGGGCAGGCTCGGCATTTCAACTCGCCGCTGGCGGCGCGCAGGGTCGGCATTGTCGCGGTGCATCAGCAGATCAACGAAGGCATTGCGCCGGGATTGAGCGTGGCCGAGAACCTGCTGCTGGATGAACTGTGCCGGCCTGATGCGGATTTCTGGCTTAACCGCAAACGTCTGCTGGAGCGCGCGGCGAGCATTGCCGCCGGGCTCGGGCTGACGTTGCCTCTGGAGCAGCCGATCGAGCATCTGGGCCAGGCCGAGCGGCAACTGGTGGTGCTCGCCAGGGCGTTCGCCTTGCAGCCGCGCTTGCTGATTCTCGATGAGCCGACGGCGGCGCTGTCCGATGCCGAAGCGCAGCGTTTGTTCGGTTTGATCGACACCTTGCGCAGCCGTGGTGTGGCGATTCTGTACATCTCGCATCGGCTGTCGGATCTGCAACGGGTGGCGGATCGCGCCATCGTCCTGCGGGATGGGCGACTGGCCGGAGAGTTCAGTGCGCGGCAATTGCCCGAGGCGGTGCAAGCGATGCTCGGGCAGGCGCTGGGCGCGCATGTGTATACGCCGCGAGTGGCGGGGCGTGCGGTGCTTGAGCTGAACGCGATGAAAATTCTGCCGCGTTCGAAGGCCTTCGACCTGACCCTGCATGAAAACGAAGTCGTGGTGCTGACCGGGTTGCTTGGCGCCGGTAAAAGCGAGATCGCCGAGGTGCTGTTTGGCCTGCGTAAAGCGCTGGTCGGCAGCGTACAACTGGACGGTGCTGACTGGCTGCCGGGCTCGCCCCGTGAAGCCATTCGTAGCGGGGTTTTCTTCGCCGCCGAGGATCGTGCGAGTCAGTCATTGGTGCCTGATTTCTCGCTGCGTCGCACGCTGACCTTGCCGTTTCTCGAACGCTTCACCCGGGGCGGCTTTATCCGCAATCGCGCTGAAGCGGCGGCGGTCGAGGCACAAGTCGCCGCGCTGGGCATCAAGACCGCCGGTATCGATGTGCCGATGAGCGCGTTGTCTGGCGGCAATCAGCAGAAAGTCGTGCTGGGGCGCTGGCTGCTCGGGGAAGGGCGCGTGCTGATCCTTGACGAGCCGTTCCAGGGTGTCGATGTGCGTGCGCGCCGCGAGATCGGCCAACTGCTGCGCGACAGCGCCCACGGCCGCGCAACACTGGTGATTTGTGCCGATGTCGATGAAGCGCTGGACATCGCCGACCGGATTTTGCTGGTTCGCGATCACGCGGTGGTCGCCGAGTACCCGCGTGCCGGTCTCGACCGCGCCACGCTGGTCGCTGCGCTGGCCGGAACCGATGATGATTTTTCTTCCCTTCAAGCCACGCCAAGGAGCAGAGCGAGTGCCTGATTCGAGTTCTCTGATATCGACCGTGCCGGCGCCCGCCGAGCGTCTGCTGCAAGCGTTGATTCGCTATGGCCTGTTGTGGCTGCTGGCGCTGATCGTGGTGTTTTTCAGTTTTGCCGAGCCGGCGTTTCTGCGCGTCGGCAACCTGTTCAGCATCCTGCAATCGGTGTCGATTGTGGCACTGCTCGCACTGGGCGTGACGCTGACCATGGCCGTTGGCGGCCTCGATCTGTCGATCGGCGCGGTGGCGGCAATGAGCCTGATGATCGCCAGTTACGTGATGGTCGTGCTCGGCTGGGGCGCAGTGCCGGCGGTGTTGATCAGTCTGGCGGGCGGCGCGCTGGTCGGGCTGCTCAACGGCTGGCTGATCGTCAAACTGCGCGTACCGGACATTCTGGCGACGCTGGGCAGCATGTTTCTGGTGATCGGTGTGCAACTGATTCCAACCGGTGGGCGTTCGATTGCGGTGGGCATGACCTTGCCCAATGGCGTTGAAACCGAGGGCACTTTCAGTGCGGCGTTTCTGGCGCTGGGGCGTGGGCGGCTGTGGGAGGTCGTGCCGGTTCCGGTGCTGATCACGGCGGTGGTGGCGCTGGCGGTCTGGTTGTTTCTGGAGCGCACGCGCATTGGCCGCTTGTTCTACGCCATTGGCGGCAACGAGCAGGCTGCGCGGCTGGCCGGGGCGCCGGTGCAGCGTTTCAAACTGCTGGCGTACGTGCTCTCGGCGTTGCTGGCCTCGCTGGGTGGATTGTTGCTTGCGGCGCGGCTGGGGCGCGGCGATGTCAGCTCGGGCAACGGTCTGGTGCTCGATGCGCTCGGCGCAGCGCTGATCGGTTTTGCCGTTCTTGGGGCGAAGAAGCCCAACGCCTTTGGCACGCTGGTCGGTGCGCTGCTGGTGGCCGCGTTGCTCAACGGCCTGACCATGCTCAACGCGCCGTATTACGCGCAGGATTTCGTCAAGGGGCTGGTGCTGGTACTGGCCCTGATGTTCACGTTCGGCCTCGCGCATCGGGCGCGTTGAGCCGCTTTCAGTCAAGGAAGTTGTATGCACGGTTCAATCAAACAATTCGCCCGCCATTGCCTCGCTGGCGCGGTGTTCTCGGCGCTGGCGCTTAACGCACAGGCCAAGACATTGCCCGGCGCCCCGGCACCGTTCGACAAAGGTCAGGTGCAGATCGCGTTGGTCGGTTATCTGTTTTCCGGGGATTTCCCGGAGGCTTATCTGCGCGGTGTGGAGAAGCAGACAGAAGCCTTGGGCGCCAATCTGCGCGTGTTCGATGCGCGGCAGCAGGCGGCGAGTCAGGGCGAGATGATCGATCAGGCGATTGATCTGGGGGTCGACGGGATCATCGTGCAACTGGGCCTGGCGGAAACCCTCAAGGCGCCGATCGACCGGGCCATCGCCAAAGGCATCAAGGTCGTCGCATTCGATGTCGATCTGAATTCGCCACAGGTGACTCAGGTCGAGCAGGATCACCACGCATTGGCGCGTTTGGCGCTGGATCAAGCGGTGAAGGACAACGGCACCAGGTTCGATGCCGGCTACGTGTACATCAGTGGTTTCACGCCGATGGAGCGGCGCGACGAGATCTGGAGTCAGGTGAAAAAGGCCAATCCGGGGATCGTCGAGAAGGCACGCTTCGGCACGCTGAATCCACCGATTGCCAACTCGGTGGCGGATCAGGCCAGCGCCGTGTTGCGGGCGAATCCGGGGATCAGCGTGATATTTGCGCCGTTCGACGAGTTCGCCAAAGGCGCGAAAATTGCCGTCGACGAGGCGGGACTGGCGAGCAAGGTGAAGATCTACAGCGCCGATATTTCCACTGCCGATATCCAGATCATGAAAGAGCCGGACAGCGCCTGGGCGGCGACCGCGGCGGTCAATCCGCAAGTGGCGGGGGCGATCAGCGTGCGCAGTCTGGCGATGTTGATTGCCGGGGAGAATCCGGGGCATCAGGTGCTGGTGCCGCCGACGTTGATTACCCGCCAGCAATTGCTCGATCTGGACGTGAAAAACGTTCGCGACCTGGCACAGAAACTCCCGGCGTTTGGCGATACCGCCAATGTGGTGCGGGCTGAGTGGATACCGGTGGCCAACTAGATCTTCCTACCGACAACGATCCCCTGTAGGAGTGAGCCTGCTCGCGATAGCGTCAGGTCAGGCGCCAAAGATGTCGACAGCCCTGACGCTATCGCGAGCAGGCTCACTCCTACAGGGACCGGGGTGAGTCAGCAAGCTTCTCGCTGATCTTCTTGGCGAAATCTGGAGGGTTCATGCACAACAAAGCTGCGCGTTTACGCAAAAGCCGTTCGCCGAAAGCCGATCCCGCGTTTGGCGGGCGGTTGCCGGCGGGCCAGGTGCTGACCGAGCGTTTCCCGATCCTGCACGAAGGTGAGGTGCCGGAATATGAGCTGGCGAACTGGTCGTTGCGACTGTTCGGTTTGCTCAACCATCCAGTCGAGCTGCGCTACACCGACCTGCAAGCCTTGCCGCAACGTCAGCTGCAATGCGACATCCACTGCGTCACGCGCTGGTCGAAATTCGATACGCAGTGGAGCGGGGTGCATCTGCAAGACGTGTTGCTCGCGTTCGATGTTCAACCGCAAACAACTTTGGTCATGGCCCACGCCGATCACGATTACCAGACCAACCTGCGGCTTGACGACTTGCTGCATCCGCACACTCTGTTGGCCACTCATTACGCGGGCCAACCGTTGACCGCGCAACATGGTTGGCCCCTGCGTTTGGTGGTGGCTGGGCGGTATTTCTGGAAGAGCGCGAAGTGGCTGCGCGGGCTGGAATTTGTCGATCAGGAACAACCGGGGTTCTGGGAGAGAAACGGCTTTCATCTGCACGCAGATCCGTTTGCGGAACAGCGCTTCAGTGCCGAAGCGTTGGACATTGCAGAGGATGCCTGGCTGGAAAAGGACTTCGACTGAGTAGAGCCCGACGCCTATCAAAACTGTAGGAGTGAGCCTGCTCGCGACAGCGGATTTAAATTCAACGGTAATGTCGACAGATGAACTGCTATCGCGAGCAGGCTCACTCCTACAAGGGGACTGCATTTCAATCTGAAAAAATGGTGTTAGTTGGTTCAGGTGTTGGCTCAGCAACACTTATGTTGAACTAAGAACAGCGCTTTATAGCGATCTAACCTAAGTGTTATTGGTTCTTTTGCGAAAGCCTTCCGCTCGTCTAGCATCGGGCTTCAAGGGGTAACCATCCAATCTGGGGATACTACGCGCTACCACGTATTTAACGTTTCAACAGCCTTCGCTGCCTTCCTGATTTCTAAAACTACAGCAGACATTGCCGTGCATTGATTGCCGACTTTCTTTTGTCGGTGACGGCCGGGTATTAACTGCGATTCAAGGAGCTGTTACATGCATTACCGTTCCCGTTCATTAGTGGCCGCTGCTGTTGTGAGTGCGATCTGGCAACTTCCTGCACAGGCCGAAGAGACATCTGCCAGCGCCGAAAACGAGTCCCGACTCGGCACTGTTCTGGTCACTGGCACCCGCGGCACGTCGCGCACCGTGCTCGACTCGCCGGTTCCTGTGGATGTGCTGACCGCCGAAGACCTGAAAACCGCTGGCGCCGCTGACGGTGAACTGGGCGCAGCGTTGCAGACGTTGCTGCCGTCGTTCAGTCTGCCGCGCCAGTCCAATTCCGGCGGTGCCGACCATATCCGCGCCGCACAACTGCGCGGCATGAGCCCGGATCAAGTGCTGGTGCTGGTCAACGGCAAGCGCCGGCATACGTCGGCAGTGGTCAACGACTCGTCGAAGATCGGTCGCGGCACCGCCCCGGTGGATTTCAACTCAATCCCCATCAGCGCGATCAAACGCATCGAAGTGCTGCGTGACGGCGCGGGTGCGCAGTACGGTTCCGACGCCATCGCCGGGGTGATCAACATCATCCTCGACGACGCTCCCGAGGGCGGCGAAGTGTCCACCAGCTACGGCGCCTATCACACCCATCAGGACGCCATCGACAAGACCACCACCGACGGCCAGAACAGCGTGACCACCGCCAAGATCGGCACGCGTCTCGGCGAAGAGGGCGGTTTCATTCGTGGCGGCACCGAGTACAAGGATCGCAATCCGACCAACCGCGCAGGCTTCGACGGTTTCGCCGACACACCGGGTCAGCGCAACTACGTGATGGGTGACGGCCTCGCCCGCGACGTCAATCTATGGTTCAACAGCGAACTGCCGCTGGCGGACGGCAAGGCTTACAGCTTCGGCACCTACAACCAGCGCCACACCACGGGCGCAGAGTTCTATCGCTACCCGTACGAACAACCGCAGTTCTATCCCAACGGTTACTTGCCGCAGTCATTGGGCGACAACAAGGACGTCTCCGCCACCGCCGGTTTCAAAGGCATGATTGGCGACGACTGGGACTTCGACAGCAGCGTCACCCACGGTCGCAACCGCTTCGAATCGTCAACCCGGCGCACCCTCAATGTCAGCCTCGGCGAAGACTCGCCCACCGAGTTCGACACCGGTGATTACGAGCTGCGCCAGACCACCGGCAACCTCGATTTCAGCCGCGAACTGCGCCTCGGCGAGCGCTCGTTTGTGCTGGCGCTCGGCGGTGAATACCGCTACGAAAACTACCTGACCTACGCCGGTGATCAAGCCTCTTACATCGGTTCCGGGGCCGACGGCGCCAACGGCCTGCGCCCGAGCGAAGAGTCGGATCTGGATCGCAACGTCTTCGGCAGCTACGCCGAATTGTCTGGCGATCTTACCGATAACTTCTTCGTCGACGCCGCCACTCGCTGGGAACATTACGACGACGCCGGCAGCAAACTCACCGGCAAACTCAGCGGCCGCTACAAACTCACCGAGCAATGGGCATTGCGCGGCGCGGTGTCGAACAACTTCCGCGCGCCGTCGCTGGCGCAAAGCGGTTTCCAGAACACCACCAGTAACTTCGGCGATGGCGGCACGCTCACCGACATTCGCGTGCTCTCGGTCAACGACCCGATCGCCCGCGCACTCGGCGCCGAAAAGCTCGATCCGGAAACCTCGAAGAACTTCAGCCTCGGGCTGACCTTCCAGTTGAACGATCGCTTCGACGCATCGCTGGACGTGTTCCGTATCGACGTCAAAGACCGCATCACCCTGTCGCAGCGCATCGGCAGCGATGCCCTGGAAGCCTTCATCAACGACAATTACGGCGTGGCCGGCGTGCACGACGTCAACTTCTTCACCAACGCCGCCGACACCAGCACCCACGGCGCCGAACTGGTGCTCAACTACCACCAGCCGTTCTATGAAGGGCAACTGGGCCTGACCACCGCGTACACCTACAACCACACCAAAGTCACCAGCACCAAAGGCACGCCGTCACAGCTGACCGCGCTGGGGATCGGCAATGACGCGCTGGTCGGCGTCGAGGAAACCAACACCCTGACCGACGCCGCGCCGAAGGACCGCTTCATCTTTTCCGCGAACTGGGCGAGTGAACATTGGGGCCTGCTGGGGCGCTTGACCCGTCAGGGCGAGACCACGCGGGTGTTCGATTTCGGCGACTCGCAACCGGAACAGACCTATGGCGCGGTCTGGCAACTGGATGCCGAGGTGACCTACAAATTCACGCCGAAATTTAACCTCGCCGTGGGCGGCAATAACCTCACCGACAACTACCCGGAGCGCTCCGGTTCGGCGATCAATTACGGCGGCAACCTGCCGTATGACGTGCTTTCGCCGATCGGTACCAACGGCGCCTACTACTACGCCCGCGCCACTTATGGCTTCTGAGTCGGGGCAGGGACCGGGTCGGCATCTGCCGGTGTTTCAGGCGCTGTTGATCACGCTGGGCATGGTGATCACCACCGACATCCTGAAAACCGCGCCGACCGTGGCGCTCAACGTCGGGCCGGAGCATTTCTACCTGGTGTGGGTGCTCGGCGGCGTTGCTTCGATGATCGGCGCGCTGTGTTTTGCCGAGATGGCCACGGCGTTTCCGCACCCGGGAGGCGACTATCACTTTCTGCGCATGGCTTATGGCGAACGCATGGGGTTTCTGTTCGCCTGGTCGCGTTTTTCGGTGATGCACACGGGGTGGATCGCCTTGTCGGCGTTCATGTTTGCCGATTACGTCAATGCCGTGGTGCCGCTCGGGCAGTACGGCTCGGGGCTGTTTGCCGGGGCGGTAATTGCTGCGTTGGTGTTGCTCAATCTCACTGGCAAACACATCGGCTTTATTACCCAGACATTGCTTGTGGGGCTATTGGCGTTGGGCTTCTTGAGCATTGCCAGTGCGGGTGTTTTTCTCGCCTCGCAAGGTATCGAGCCACCCGCGCCGAGCGTGTCGGCAGTGGCGGAAAACACCGGCATGGCCGGGTTTTCGGCGGCGATGATTTTTGTCTTCCTGGCGTTCGGTGGCTGGAGCGATGCCGCGACATTGTCGGCAGAAGTGCGGGACGGTCGGCGCGGGATTTTCATCGCCATGCTGGGTGCGTTGACCGTGTTGATGGTGATTTATCTGGCACTCAACTGGGCGTTTGTCCGGGGCCTGGGGTTCGCCGGACTGGCGGCCAGCAATGCGCCGGCGGTCGAACTGTTGAATCGCGCATTCGGCGCGCCCGGGGTGATGCTGATTCTGCTGATGGTCGGCATCGCTGCCATCGCGACCATCAACTCGACCCTGCTGGTCGGTGCCCGCACCACTTACGCCGCGGCTCGCGATGTGCCGCAGTTGCGCAGCTTCGGTGACTGGGATGACCGTCACGGTGTACCGCGTAAAGCGCTGCTCGCGGAAGGTGCGGTGGCGTTGCTGTTGGTGCTGTTTGGCAGCTTCACCCTGAGCGGGTTCAACACCATGGTCGAGTACCTGACGCCGGTGTACTGGCTGTTTTTAAGCCTGAGCAGTGTGGCGCTGATCATTCTGCGTCGGCGGTTTCCCGAGGTGCCACGGCCGGTGAAGGTGCCGTTGTATCCGTTGTTGCCATTGCTGTTTTTCGGCTTGTGTCTGTACATGCTTTATTCAAGCGTGACGGTAGTCGGGTGGGGCGCGTTTCTGGGGATTGCGGTGTTGCTGGTGGGGGCGGTGCTTTTGACCGGGTTGAGCCGCGTGGCGTCGACGCCTCGGCAGGCTCTCGAGCAGACTGCGGACTAGAACGACACCTGCGCCGGCTGCGACAAGCGCAACACCGAAAGATCCCCGGTAATACGTTTATACGCCAGGCGAATCGCCTCGATACTCCCCTCATTCTTCGCACTGTCCTCATGCAGAATCACGATGACCTTGGTGCTCAGCCGCTCAGGCTCTTTCGCCCCATGATCTTTCCACTGGCCATACGCATCGAGAACAGTAAAGCCATCGGGAAACCGCGACGTGACTTCCTTGTCGAGAAACTCACGCCAGCGCGCCGGGCTGACCGCGCCTTCCTTGCCATCCAGCGAGCCCACCGAAAAGTACAACTCGGTACGCGTCCATTGCGCCTGCGCCGGGCGCGTTGCGTCTCCCTGCAAGGTCGAGCTGGCGGGATCTTTGGTATGCACGGAAACAGGAGGAGGGCTGGCACAACCGGCGACCGCCACAAACAGTGCCGCCAGTAATAGACGTTGAGGCATGGAACTTCCTTATTGTTGACAGTAGTTGGCAAGTATAAGGGCGCAGATTAATAGCGATAAAAGACTAAAAAGTAGACTGGAACTCTATTTGTGGAATATGCGACTCGATGAAGTGGTGGTGATTAGTTCTACTTCGAATTTCTGCTTTACCAAACGAGACGGGCGCACCTGAAGTTTCATGCGCCGGCCAGAAATCAGCGGAATGCGTTGAGCAGGAAGTCGCGCACGTACAACAGGCTGGGGCTCTTGATCACGCTTTTGCGCCACACCAGATACAGCGCGTTGACCGGCGCTTCGCTCGGCAACGTTGGCGAAATCAGTCGACCGTCAGCGATGGCGTCGGCGCACTGATAATCCGGCAGGACGCTCCAGCCGTGGCCGCCGAGCACCAGGTCCTTGATGATCCGCAGATCAGGAATAGTCAGCGCTGCCTGCAACTGTGGCGCGACCTGAAACATCGTCGTCCACAAGGGCCGTACCAGCGCCAGATCTTCGTCAAAGGCAATCAGCGGCACCTGCCTGAGTTGTTCTTCGCCGGGCTGTTGTCCGAGGCGTTCGAGCAGACTCGGCGCGTACACCAGCAACATGCGCTCGGTGAGCAGATGCGCGTAGCCGTGAGAGTGCTCGTCGGGCATGGACGCGGTGATCGCGAAATCGATCTGTGTGGCTTCTAGCATCTCGTAAATGCGCGTTTTGGTGCCGGTGTGAAAGCGCAAGGTGAAACCTTCGTCCAGCAACGGCGCGAGGCGGGCGGCGACTTGTGCGTGGAAAAAGTCCGGAGGACCGACCAGATGCACCGTGCCACCCTTGATCAGGCCCGGGCGTAGCGAGGCGATCTTGCTTTCCAGCCCATCGAGAAACGGCGCCACGGAACGCGCCAGTTCATCCGCCGCTTCAGTCGGTTCAACACCACGTGGCAAGCGCCGGAACAGCGGTTTGCCGACCAGCGCTTCGACCGCCTGAATATGCATCGATGCCGCCGGTTGAGTGATGCCCAAGTGTTCCGCAGCCTTGGAAAACGACTTGGCGCGGTAGGCTTCGAGGAACGTTCGCAGGTGGGTGAGGTGGCTCATGGTGCTCCGGCGCCCAAAGGGTGAAGGTTGCTTTTACCACTGTGCCTGCCGGAACGGAACGCCATGGCGGCGTTCCGTGCGCTGAGGGCTTACAGAGTCTCAGCCGCCCGATAGCGTGGAGTTGCTGACATCTGACTCAATACCAGCAACAAGCCCAACGCCGAAACCGCTGCGCCGGTGAGCCCGACGAAGCTCAGGCCAACCTCACTGATCGTGACGGCGCCCAGCACTGATCCCAGCGCGATCCCGGAATTGAATCCGGCAATATTCAAACCTGCCGCGACCCCATGTGCGTGCGGTGCATGACGTTCGGCAACCCCGATCAAACGTGCTTGCAGTGCCGGCACTGCGGCAAAACTGAACATACCCAGCAGGGCGACCAGCACGCCCATCATCAACGCTGAACCGGAGAATGCCCACATGCCCGCCGTCACCACCACAATGCCGGCGATCAACGCAGCACTGGCGCGGTCGACACCCCAGGCATCCGTCAGTTTGCCGCCGAGCACATTGCCGATAGCCGCCATCACGCCATACAACAACATGAACACGCCGACCGTGGCGGCGGTAGTGCCGGTCACCTCGGTGAGCACCGGTGCGATGTAGGTGTAGGCGACGAAGGAGCCGGCATAACCCAATACCGTCACCAGTGCACCGGCCAGCAGCTTGCCGTTGAGCAACGCCTTGAGACTGTGCAACGCCGAGCCGCTGTCGGCGGCCGTCGGCAGCGGATCACGCATACCGAAGAGCAAACCGAAGAAGCCAATCGCACCGAACACCGCAATCGCCGCCAACACCAGACGCCACGACATCACGCCGCCGAGATACGTGCTGATCGGCACGCCAATAGCCATGGCCAAAGTAAAGCCACCAAACACCACCGCCACCGCACTACCGGCGCGCCCGGGACCGGCCAACCGCGCCGCCGTACTCGAAGCCACTGCCAGAAACAGACCATGCCCCATGCCAGCGATAAACCGCGCGACCAGCATCAGCGTCAACGTCGTCGAAAACGCCGCCGCCAGGCTACCGACGCTAAACACCAGCGCCGTGGCGAGCATCACGTTCTTGCGTGACCAACGAGCGGTCAATGCACTGAACAGCGGCGCTGACAGCGTGGCGCCCAAGGCATACGCGGTGATGGTCGCTCCCGTGGCTTCGACGTCGACGCCGAGGCTGCGGGCCATGACGTCGGTCAAACCAATCGGCACGAACTCGGCCAGTCCTAAGGCGAAGGCGCTTAGGGTGAAGATGTAAATGACAAAGGGCATGTGAGCCTCTCTCGGGAAGGGGAAGATGGCGAGAGGCTAGAGAGCAATGATCTATAAATGAAATTGGTTATTCGGTGTATGGGTATAAATCCATTTATGGCAAATCCCTGTAGGAGCTGCGGCACGCTGCGATCTTTTGATCCATTCTTTTAAAATCAAAAGATCGCAGCGTGCCGCAGCTCCAAAGGGGTGACGGTGAGACAAGTCAGGCGCTTGCCGGAGGCTTGGCCAACTCAATCCCCGCCGCCCCCAGACGCTTGAGAATCTCGAACAACAGATCACTCTTGGTCACCCCGACGATCCTCGGACTGCCCACATACCCGGTGATCGTCAGTGTGATCCCATCCGGCGACAATTTGCTGAAGCGCACGAACGCCGCCGGTTTGTCGAGGATGCTTTCGTTCTCCCGGTAGGTGTTCAGCAACAGTTCCTTGACTTGCTCGGGATCGATGTCCAGCGGAAACATCAGCTCCAGCGACGCCACCCCCTGAGCGCTGCCGCCCAGCGTTACGTTGCGCAAGTTCTGCGAAATCAACTGCGAATTCGGCACGATCACTATTGATCGGTCGCTCAACTGAATCTCCGTGGCACGCACATTGATCCGGCGAATATCGCCCTCAACCCCACTGATGCTGATCAGATCCCCCACCTTGACAGGGCGCTCGGTCAGCAGGATCAGACCCGAAACGAAGTTCTTCACGATCTCCTGCAAACCGAAGCCGATCCCCACTGACAGCGCACTGACGATCCACGCCAGATTGGTCCACTGCACCCCCAGCGACGACAGCGTCAGCAGGATCACCAGCGCATAACCGATATTGGAGAACAGTGTGCTCAACGATGCGCACATGCCCGGGTCCATATCGGTCTTGGGCAGGAATTCGTTATCAAGCCAATGGCGCAACGCACGGATCAGATAGATGCCGATCAACAGCGCCAAAGCGGCGTTGAGCAAATGCCCGGGCACGATGTTCAGCTTGCGCAATCCAGCACCGCCGAGGATTGCCATGATGTTGTGGACCAACTGTCCGAGCGTGGTGCCGATGCCGCCGACAAACAGCGCGATGATCGCCAGCAGCAACAGCCCGGCGCGGCTCACTCCTGACAGCAGAATCGAAATCTGATCCAGCCGTCGATCACTGATTCCCAGCAACTGCTTGAGCGCCTTGCCGCTTGAATGCTTGGGCGAAAACACGTACTCGCAAGCGTCCTTGATGACCTGAATCAGCAAGTAAAAACCCGACAACACGATGTACGCCCACACCACTTCATAGGTGATGAAGCGTGCCAACGAGACATATCCGGTGAGCAGGGCAACTCCAGAGACAAACATCGCCAGACTGACGGCGGTGTAGATCACCCCGGCAAACGTGTTGCCCGTTGCCTGCGGATCATTGGCCGCGATCAGCCCTCTGCGCACTTTGCTGACGCGCAGTAGCATCGTCACGACGATGACCATCACCACGATCGCAATCACGCCCCGTCCGGCGATCACGATCTGGCTGCTCATGCCAGTGGCGTTGCTGACCTGCACCAACGTCACCAGCACTAATAACGTGCAGGAAAGAATGCGCGGATAGGGCTTCAACGCCTGCGCCACCGGATCGGCAATCGCCGGCAACCGCCACGACGGATGCTGAGTCGACAGCAGCGCGCGGCTCAGTCCGGTGATCAGCACGCAGGCATAGACAACCTTGGCAAACTCCTCGGAAAACGTCTCCAGCACCGGCGGCAAAGGCGCGTGACGGGTGCAGGCGTAAAACAGAATCTGCAGGGCAATCCCCGTGGTGACGATGGTCGCCAGCGCCGAGGCGAACGCCAACGAACTGCGCCGCACACGCCCCTCCGGCATGCGATGAATACACAGCCACGTCAGCCCACGCTCGGCCAGCCGGCGCCCGAATGTCCAGATCAGCAGCGCCAGCAACACCAGCACACTGGTATAAAACCGCTGCCCCGGCGCCCAGACCGTGGCCCACGTATCGCCCACCTGACCGACAAAAAAACGCAAACGCTGCCGATCGTCATCGCGAGGATTGACCAACGGCGACCAGAAATCCGGACTCAACACCGTGCCCGTGCCCAGCGTCAGTTCACTCTCCAGCAACGTGCGCCGAATCCCGGCAATCTGCGTGATCAGATCCGCCGCACTCTGCTTCAACGCCGCCAGATTTTTCAGCGTCGCATCGACCTTGTTCTTCTGCTCGGCCAGCGACGCCCGCTGCGCGATGATATCCGCCTGCTCCGACGCCACCCCCGTATCCGGCGCCGCCCCCAACACCCCCAACTGCACCGCCAGCTGCGCCTGCTGCGGCAACAACGACGCCGACAACCGATCGACATCCAGAATGAACGCCTGCACCCGATCCTGCGGCCCTTCGAGCTGGTTGTAATTGTTCGCCGAGGAAATCTGCTGCTTGAGCCCATCGAGGCGCAGTTGCAGCGCCTGCAAGTCACTTTGACTGATTACCGGCAGCGGCGCGGCAGCGGTCTCGGAAGACGCCGGCAGATCCGCCGCCCACAGCGATGAAGAACCGCCCGAAACGAGCAGGATGAGTGCGATAAAAAACAGCGAGTTCAATGTGTTGCGCATGGAAAAGACGGACCCGAATTGATCACACAGTCTATGAGGTTAGGTGATCAAGGCGCGGGTCGAGGAAAAGTTTCAGGGCAGGAGGTGGATTAGCTCGGGTTGCAAGGCGTCTGGAGTGACGTCGAGCAAGGCCAGCGTGACCGGCAGTTTGAAACGACGGCGCCCGGCACTGCCAGGGTTGAGATACAAACGGTCACCACGCCATTCGATCAAGGGCTTGTGCGAGTGGCCGGTGATGATGAGCTTGATGGCGGGGTCGAGGTCGCTGGGGACGTCGGCGATGTCGTGGGTCAGCAGGGTTTGCCAGCCGTTGAGGTCGAAGGTTAGATGGTCGGGGAGGGTGGCGGCCCAGGGGAGGTCGAGGTCGTTGTTGCCGCGTACGGCGTGGAGCGGCGCAATTGCGGCTAGTTGGTCGAGGATTTCAGCGCTGCCGATATCGCCGGCGTGGATGATGAGGTCGACGCCCTGAAGGCAGGCGAGGGCTTCGGGGCGGAGGAGGCCGTGGGTGTCGGAGATGATGGCGGTTTTCATGGGGAGTCATGATTCATCTGGTCTCGGCAAAGCTACGATCATTTCGGCAGGCTGACCATCTCATGCATTAACAAATAGAAGCTATGTATACGGCCAACGGCATTGGACATCGTGTCAACCAAAATTTAATTTTACTGTTTTCTGGCTAAATGCCATTATTTCGTCTTGCTGAGTAAATCTAACTCCGATCGCTGCCTTTAAATGGAGGAGAAAATCGCACAAAGGGTAGCTCGATTTTTGAAAAGTCTAAGCGCTCAAATGAGAATTTTTTAGAGGGCTGTTATGTACTCTGGCTTTGTTTTTTGTAAAGTGAAATTTATTTTTGTGGCGTTATTTTTTTAGTTTGCTCTTGGGTTTTAATGGAAGTGTCAAAGTGGTTCGGGATTGGTTGTATCTAAAGATATGGATGATTGAGTGAGGGAGGGAGGTAGGATGAAGCAGGGACTTAATGAGCAAAACCAAAACATCCAAGTTGTGTTTTCTACAGAGCTGTTTCAGCCTGAGTTGTTGGCGGAGGACATTATTTATATATCTCCGAGTTCGGACAGGTGGAATGATTTTGGATTTAGAACTAAAATTGATATACATGTCCATTTAAAAGAGCATGGTGATTTGGTTGTAGGGGGGTATATTGGTTTTCTCACTAATTCCTCAAAAGATTTAAATGGTGTAGATAGGCTAAATGATTTGTTGGGCGGTGCAAATATTTATGTCCTTCCGGCTACGGTAGGGCATGGTTTTTTTACAATGTTGCCAGATATGGATTCTTATCGGAAATTGTCGAGAGAGTTTGGCGTCGATAGCGCAGTTCGTATATTGAAATCAATGAACGATTTAGTTGCTTTGGGGGAGTTCAAGACGCCAGGTAATTGGCTTGGACTTGCACTTGAGTCTGATGTTTTTCTTAAGTCTTTTGTGAGGAATACAGAATCTTTTTATGCATTCAATAATGCGGGGTCAATTCTTCGAGGGTTGGCTTTTGAGAAGTTTCGTAATATGTCAAGTAGTTTGGCGATTGTTTTTCAGTTGCCAGGGAAAATAAATTCACATGAAATGCTATTTAGATTTGGTCATGATGAGGAACTTCCTAAGCGCATTGCAGTAATAATCGGTGAAAATGGTGTCGGTAAAAGTCAAACACTCGGCAGAATAGTGAATGCTGCAATAACTGGGGATAAGGCGTTAACCGATGCCGACTCCCATCAAAGGCCAATATTCAACAGGATACTGGCATTCGCCCCTACGAACGAAGCCGGGTCAGTGTTTCCAAGTGATCGACGTAAGCGCTCAAAGGTTTGGTACAAAAGATTCGCTCTTAACAGAGGGGGGGCATCCCAAAAAACAAGAGGGCGTGTTTCAGATTTAATTGTTCAAGTTTCCCGATCCGTGGAGTATCTCGGCGAGTTATCGAGATGGGATTTGTTTGTGGAGTCTCTAGAGGCCATTAGCCGGTGGCAAGAAATATGCGTTCAATCTAAGGCTGGCGGTGAAGGGTTTATAAGGCTCGAAGATCTGAAAGTTCTTGGTGAAGAACGTGCTCTGAATCTCTACGCATCAATAAATTTTAGTAAAGATCCAGTTAGAGTTGTTGGTGGTAAGGGATATCCATTAAGTAGTGGCGAGATCTCTTTTTTGAGGTTTGCTGCTCAAGCTAGCTTATATGTTGAGAATGGATCGCTTTTATTGCTTGATGAGCCAGAGACACATTTGCATCCAAACTTTATAAGCAAATTTGTAGATCTCCTTGACCGATTGCTCGAGTTGACTGGATCAGCCGCTATCATAGCGACGCACTCTGTTTATTTTGTTAGGGAGGTGTTTCCGGAGCAGGTTACCGTATTGCGAGTCAATAGTAACGGTTTTGTCGAGACACCGGTAACTGCGCTGCAGACATTTGGTGCAGACGTTGGGGCGATATCATATTTTGTTTTTAATGAAGATGAACCTTCGAATCTTGCCTTAAGAGTTGAAAGGCGATTGCTTGAGATTTACGATAGTTGGGAGGATTTATATGGTGATTATAAAAATAAGCTTTCTCTTGAGGTTTTGAGTTCGTTGCGTCGCGCTTTGGAGGTTGATTAAGTTGAATAAAATAATGCGACCTGCATATGATGATGATTCGGCTATTGAGGCGCTTTCAAATAATGTTCGTGCGAAAAGTTATCCTTTGCTTAAATCTTCGTTAAGTTATATTCGCGCCAACTACAAGCAATATGTCGCCGCTGAAGGTAATGCCTTTGTTGTTTTTCCAGTGAGGATTTCTGCTGCTGCAGGGGCTTTTCTAAAAGGGCATTATTCCACTCCGCCTAAAGACTTGCAGTACATAAAGCAGATGAGGGCTAAGAGTAGATATCTCGGGTGCCCGATGTGTGGGTCCATGCTAAGCGGAACTTTGGATCATATATTGCCTAAAAATACTTATCCTGAGTTTTCAGTTTTTTCTCAAAACCTTGTTCAGGCGTGCGCGTGTAATTCTCTTCGAAGCGAAACGTTAGTTGGCCGTGGAGGTGAGAGAATTCTTCATCCATATTTTGATGAGTGTTTGTCTGAGCGCTTAATTGAAGCGCATTTCGAGGAGTTGGGTCCTGTCCCGAGAATAACAATAAGGCTTGCGGTTGATTCTGCGCATCGCAACTACTCGGCAATTTCTTTTCATGTCCGAGAAGTTGTCTTGAAAACAGGTATTATTGGATATTTGGGCACTCTTTGGGGCAAGTTGATACTTAAGCCAAGCTTGGTTATAAGATCTCTCGAGGAAAATCCAGTGTCCTTGGTAGAATTAGAAAAAATGCTTATTAAGGAGCGGGATACGATCGATGAGGCTCGGGATGGACGAAATACGTGGGATTCTGTATTTATAAGCGGTTTATTGAGTCCGCCAGTATTTTTGTGGATTTATCAATCAATGCACAAGGCGGGAAGGTTGCCAAATGGACCACTAGCATAAGTTTACGTTCGATTTAAATGAGAGCTTCCTTGCGTACGGGACGTCTGTTTAGTGTTGAATAGCGTTCTGCAACAAACAAGGTTTGTAGAGAAATTGGTGGCGAAATACTTCTTTCACCAACTTTTTAAGGATGATGGCTTTTTCGTACTCATCGTAAATTTAAAAAAAGAAGGCAGGGTTTTCGCTTTTCAGCGTCGCGCAGACAACTGCTGCGGCGCTAAAAAAGCATCGTGGAAATAGTTACGAAACGCCTGCATCGCCGGGCTGAATTCGCGCTCGCGATGCCACGCCAGTCCGACGCTCATGGGCGTCACTTTGTCGGTGACTGTCAGGGTTTCGATGCGTTTGCCTTCCAGTGACCAGGGGCGGTGTACCAGGTCCGAGAGGATTGCCACGCCGCTGCCATTGGCGACCATGCTGCGCACCGCTTCGACTGAGCTAGTGCGCACGCGCACGTTTGGCTGCTGTCGCGCGTGTTCCCAGTAGCGCATTGCACTTTGTTCGGCTTCGTCCACGGTCAGCAGAATGTAGGGTTCGTTGGCTACGTCGGCGAGGCTGACTGCCGAGCGCTCGCACAGGGGATGGCGGCTGGGCAGCCATAACCGGCGCTCGGAGTTGAAGAGGATTTCCGAGACGATGTCCGGGTGGGTGAGGTTCGCGGTGAGCACCACGGCCATGTCGAATCGACCTTCCAGCAGCCCTTGCTCGATAGCTGCACGTTCTTGTTCGTGGACTTCGATGGTCACGTCCGGATGCCAGTGTTCAAGCCGTTGCAGGTGGTGCGGCAGGAAGTAACCGATCACCGTGTAGCTCGCCGCCAGGCGCAAAACACCGCTGGCACGGATGTCCGGTAACGGGCTGTTCAACGCGTCGTCGACGCTGCGCAAAATCACGTAGGCCCGATTCAAAAAGTGCCGCCCGGCGTCGGTGAGGCTCATGCCTTGGGCCGAGCGCTGGAACAACAGCGTGCCGAGGATGCCTTCCAGCTCCTTGATCGCCGTGGTCACCGCCGACTGGGAAATATTCAAATGAATCGCGGCTTGAGAGATTTGCCCGATCTCGGCGGTGGCGACGAAATAACGGACTTGGCGCAAGGTCAGCGACATGAACACTCCGGATAACGAGGTTTGGATTTTTTAGGGCTATCTGTTTTTCAGAAGAAGGCCTATCTGATAATAGATCTTCCCAAGGGGTAAACAGAAATCTAAGTTTGCTTGCATGAAGTCACAAGCGTCGGGAGCAAGTGTCATGCAGGCAGTAGATTTCAACTCGGACATGGGCGAAGGTTTTGGCCCCTGGACCATCGGCGATGGTGTCGACGATGAGCTGATGGGCTTTATCAGTTCGGCCAACATCGCCACCGGTTTTCATGCTGGCGACCCGAGCACCATGCGTCGCACCGTTGAACAGGCCAAGCGCCTGGGCGTGGCCATCGGCGCGCATCCGGGGTTTCGCGATCTGGTAGGTTTTGGCCGTCGGCACATCAATGCGCCGGCCCAGGAACTGGTCGACGACATGCTCTATCAGTTGGGCGCCTTGCGTGAACTCGCCCGGGTTCAAGACGTGGCGCTACAACACATCAAACCCCACGGCGCGCTCTACATGCACCTGGCCCGAGACGAAGAGGCCGCTCGTTTGCTGGTGGAGAACCTGCAGCGTCTGGAACCTGAGTTGTTGCTGTATTGCATGCCCGGTTCGGTGATCTGGCGGGTTGCCACGGAACTCGGTCAACCGGTGATCCGCGAGTTCTACGCCGACCGTGAATACGATCTCAGCGGCTCCATCGTCTTCACCCGCAACGTGCGGGCTTACGACCCTGCCCACGTCGCCGAGCGAGTGCTGCGTGCTTGCCAGCAAGGCGTGGTGCGCACCGTCGAGGGCGAAGACCTCGCGATTGAATTCGATTCCATCTGTTTGCACAGCGACACGCCGGGCGCGCTGGCGTTGGTCGAAGCCACGCGCCGGGCGCTCGACAGCGCCGGGATCGACGTGCGCGCCCCCCGCTGAGACCCAACGAGAACACCCGGCACACAGACGCCGGGGTTCGCACACGGATTCATTTTTGCCTGCCTTTCTACAACTATTCCAAGAGGAACAGACATGGCCGAACACACTGTAATTACCCCGTTGCCGGGGACCTTCTACCGTAAAGCCACACCGGAATCGGCGAATTTCGTCGAGGTCGGCGCGCAGGTCAGCGCCGACACGGTGATTGGCCTGATCGAGGTCATGAAGCAGTTCTCCGAACTGACCGCCGGGACGGCCGGTCGCCTCAGTGCCTTTTTGGTAGAAGACGGTGATCCGGTGGAGCCGGGTCAAGTCGTCGCAACACTCGACCACGAGTAAGGGCGCGATCATGACCAACGCCATTAAAAAATTGCTTATCGCCAACCGTGGCGAGATCGCCGTACGGATTATCCGTGCAGCCAAAGGACTGGGCATTCCTACCGTTGCCGCATGCAGTGAGGCGGACGTCGATTCCCTGGCGGCGTTCTTGGCCGATGAGGTGCACATTCTCGGCCCGGCCCGTGCTGACAAAAGTTACCTGAATGTCGAAGCCTTGCTCGGCGCCTTGAAAGCCACGGGGGCCAACGCAGTGCATCCCGGTTACGGCTTTCTGTCGGAGAACGCCGATTTTGCCAAAGCGGTGGAGGCTGCCGGCGCGATTTTCGTCGGTCCGAGCGCAGAGACGATCCGGCGCATGGGCGATAAAGCCGAGGCACGACGCACGGCGCAAGCCGCTGGGGTGCCGGTGGTGCCGGGTTCGCCGGGTGAGCTGTTCGACGTCGAAGCGGCGCTCAAGGCAGCCGAATCCGTTGGCTTCCCGCTGTTGATCAAAGCTTCGGCCGGTGGTGGCGGGCGCGGTATTCGGCTGGCGGAAAACGCCGAGCAATTGCGTGAAGAATTCCCCCGTTCCCAGCGCGAAGCCCAAGCGGCGTTCGGCAATGGCGCGGTGTATCTGGAGCGCTTTATCAGCCGGGCCCGGCATATTGAAGTGCAGGTGTTGGGCGACGGTCAGCATGCCGTGCATTTGTTCGAGCGCGAGTGTTCGCTGCAACGGCGCCGGCAGAAAATCTTCGAAGAAGCACCGTCGCCAGTCCTCAGCCAACAGCAACGGCAAACCCTCTGCGAAAGTGCTGTGCGCCTGACCGAATCCTTGGGTTACAAGGGCGCCGGCACCCTTGAATATCTGTATGACGATGCGACTGGCGAGTTCTTCTTTATCGAGATGAACACGCGGATTCAGGTGGAGCACCCGGTCAGCGAGCTGATCACCGGCATCGATCTGGTCCAGGCCATGTTGCGCATCGCTGGCGGTGAACCGCTGGGCTTCAAGCAAAGCGACATCAGGCTCCACGGCGCGGCCCTGCAAATGCGCCTGAATGCCGAAGACCCGGCGCGGGATTTCTTTCCGAGTCCGGGATTGGTCGAGGCACTGATCTGGCCGCAGGGTGAGGGCATTCGCGTCGACACTCATCTGTACCAAGGCTACCGCGTGCCGCCGTACTATGACTCGCTGTTGGCCAAACTGATTGTCCACGGTGCGGATCGCGGCGAAGCCCTGGCCCGGGCACGAACGGCTGTGGCGCAAACTACACTCACCGGCATGGCCAATACCTTGGCCTTACACGGTGAATTGCTTGAACAGCCGTGGCTGCACAGCGCCGATTTCCATACCGGCACCCTGGAAAACTGGCTGGCCGAGCGCCGCAGCGGAGGTGACGCATGAGCACTCCTATCCGCTACAGTTTTGGCGCCGACGAGCATTTGTTTGCCGAAGTCAGCGACAGCATGTCGCTGGACGCGTTCTTCAAAGGTCTGGCGGTAACCCGCGCCGTAGAACGGCTGGCGCTGGATGGCGTGCTCGATATCTGCCTGGCCAACGCGTCGTTCCAGATTCGTTTTGACCCGGACCGCATTGCCCCTCACACCTTGCTCGACGCGGTTAAGGCCGCCGAAGCCGGGGCCGTCGCCGAGCGCACGTTGCAGACGCGGATCATCGAGATTCCCGTGCTCTACAACGACCCCTGGACCCACGAAACCCTGATGCGTTTTCGCGATCGCCATCAAGATCCGAATGCCACCGATCTGGAATACGCTGCACGAATCAACGGTCTGGCCGACGTCGATGCATTCATCGCGGCCCACAGTGGCGCGCCGTGGTTTGTCTCGATGGTCGGCTTCGTTGCCGGGTTGCCATTCATGTTCCAGATGGTCGAGCGCGAGCGGCAGTTGCAGGTGCCCAAGTACCTGCGTCCGCGCACCGACACACCGAAATTGACCCTTGGTCACGGCGGTTGCTTTGGCTGCATTTACTCCGTACGTGGCGCCGGCGGTTATCAGATGTTTGGCGTGACGCCCGCGCCGATCTACGACCCGCAACAGCACCTCGCGTACCTGAAAGAACACATGGTGTTTTTCCGTCCCGGCGACATCGTGCAGTTCAAACCGATGGACCGTGAAGCCTACGACCGCGCGGTCGCTGAAGTGGATGCCGGTAGCTTTGATCTGCGGATTCGGCCGGTGGAGTTTTCACTGGACGCTTTCCTCGCCGATCCCGTTGGCTATCCCAAGTCGTTGCAGGAGGTGTTGGCATGATCAAGGTCCTCAAACCCGGCCTCGCCACTTCGGTACAAGACCTTGGCCGCGAAGGGTATTACCACTTGGGCATTCCGCCGTCCGGCGCGCTTGATCAATACGCATTGAGCGCGGCCAATCAATTGGTCGGCAACCCGGCCGGCGCAGCGGCGCTGGAATGCACGCTGCTCGGGCCGGAGCTGGAGTTTCTACAGGATGCATTGGTGGCGGTCAGCGGCGCGCACATGACGCCTCGGGTCGATGGCGTGGAAATGCACCATGACACCGCGTTCAGCGTGAAGGCCGGGCAGGTGCTGCGCTTTGACTTTCCCAAGGCGGGCGCTCGCGCTTATGTGGCGGTGGCCGGCGGTATTGATGTGCCGTTGGTGCTCGGCAGCCGCTCCACTTATGCGTTGGGTGCGCTCGGCGGTTTTCACGGGCGGCGTCTGGTTGCAGGCGACCAATTGCCGGTGGGTATCGCCAGTGGCAAGAGCCGTGCCGGGGCCAGTTTGCCCATGGCGTTGCGGCAATCATTGGGTGGCGAAATCACCCTGCGGGTGGTGCCGGGTTTGTACTACCACCGCTTGAGCGAGTCGGCGGCGAAGAGCTTTTTCGCCGAGCCGTGGACGGTCGGTTCGGAAGCCGACCGCATCGGTTATCGCTTCAAGGGCGGCAGCGCGCTGGGCTTCCAGCCCCGGGAGCAGCCGTTCGGCGCCGGTTCCGATCCGTCGAACATCGTCGACAGTTGCTACCCGATCGGCTCGATCCAGGTGCCCGCCGGGCTCGAACCTATCGTGCTGCACCGTGATGCGGTGTCCGGTGGCGGCTACGCGATGATTGGCACGGTGATCAGCGCCGACCTTGATTTGATCGGCCAGATGCAACCCAACCAGAAGGCCCGCTTTGTCGCGGTAACCCTCGAAGAGGCGCTGGAAGCGCGACGTTCCTATAAGAAAAAACTCAGCTGCCTGAGCAAGCTGTTCCCTTCCTGATTCTGCCCGCCGTCTAGCGCGGGCCATGCCAAACGGTACGCCAACGCCGCACTTCGGTGCGGTGACGGCTGCCCGCGCTTCAACCTTTGACTGGTTCTGGAGTTCACGCATATGGCTGCTTTATCGCAATCGAGTCAAACCGGGCAAGACCCGGCGCATCATCCTGTGCCCACTGATGCGCGCATGGGGCGACTGTCGCTGACCATGGCCTGGTGGGCGGTGTGCAGTGCGATGTTTTACATCGTGGTGGGTGCTTCATTGGCGTTGTCGTTCGGTGCGCGCAATGCGCTGATCGGCATGGTGCTGTCGGTGATCAGTTATGGACTGGTCAACAGCGTCCTCAGCCGCTTTGCGATTCGCAGCGGTTTATCGGTGGCGTTGTTTTCACGGCTGTTGTTCGGCAGCACCGGGGCGTGTCTGGCGACATTGATTTTCTTCTCGACCGCGATTTATTACGCGGTGTTCGAAGGCTCGGTGATCGCCGTCGCGCTCAATCACCTGTACCCGGAACTGATCTATCCGCTGGCGGCACTGGTGGTGGTGCTCTACAGCGTGCCGATGATCCTCGGCAGCGTGCAGCACTGGCTGGACAAGCTCAACGGTGTTTTGCTGCCGGTGTACCTCGGTGGTTTGCTGGTGGCAGTGGGGCTATCGATCAGCCGGTATGGCTACCAGCCGCAATGGCTGGATTTTGGCCCGGCAACGCCCACTGCATTCGGCTGGTGGGATTGTTTTGTCGCCTACATGGGCGTCTGGGTGTTGATGCTGTTCACCTTCGACTATGCGCGTTTCGGCAAACCCGAAGACGCCGAGTACCACGGTCGCTGGAACTTCGGCATGCCGTTCTACGCGGTGACGTTTCTGCTCAACGGCGCGGCGGGCATTTACCTGGTCAACAGCATTCCCCACGAAGGCGCACTGAACGAAGTCTCGGTGGTGATGGCGATTTTGCAGTTGATGGGCCTGTGGGGCTTGCTGTTTGTCTGGGCCACGCAAACCCGGATCAACACCGCCAACTATTACTTGGCGACCCTGAACATGCAGGCATTCTTCGGTCGATTTGGCCTTCGCGGTTCGTACCTGATTTGGGCAGTGGCGGTGGGGGTGATCGTCTACGGCTTGATGCTCGCGGACGTGTTTGCCTACATCCTCAAGGCGCTGGCCTATCAGGGGATTTTCGTGGTGGCCTGGGTGGGTGTGGCGTTGGCGCACATTCTCTACGGACGCAGTGACGTGGCAGCGCTCGAACGGGTGCTTGCGTTTAACCCGGTGGGCTTGACGGCGTGGTTTGGCGCCACCGCTTTGGGGCTGGCGTTGATGTTTTGCGGCGGCAGCCTAAGCAGCTTTTCCGCGCCCGCTACGGTGATAGCAGCGTTTGCCTTGCAGGCAGGCTTATCCCATCGAAGCCAGTGGCGGTTACGGTTGGCGGAGTAGAGTTTTGCAGTCACTCATCCGGTGACGACTTCCGACCGATGGCGGAGGCGGTGTTCAGTGGCGAAAAGCTTGTTGATCGCCACTGAACGAGAGGGGCTACTTGGTCACATCAAGGAGTCGGGGAATTCATCGGGATGGACTGCTTTCCTGAAGTCGGGTGTCGGGTTCGTTTGCAATGGTGTGTGGATGGCTCACATTCCTCACGGGAATGCACCGCATAAAATCAATGCATTTTTCTTATCCGATCCCCCGGCGTACCTTGCTGCAAAGACAAGGAGAATCGCCCATTGAACGCATCCGCTCCCACATCCGCCGATAAATTCGACGCTTCCCGCGCCAACGAATACGCCAGACAAAGCCGCATTGCCCTGGCCGGTTATGACGCTTGCCACGATCTGGCGGCGTGCATGTTGGCTGCCAGCCTCGGTCACTCGCCCTCGGCAAACGTGTTGGTGGTCGGCGCTGGCGGTACGGCGCAGGAAATCATCGCGATGGCGTCGCTGGAGCCGGACTGGCATTTCATGGCGGTGGATCCTTCCGCGCCGATGCTCGATGCTGCGACGCAGCAGTTGCAGGCCCATGCCTTGCAGCACAGAACGGAGCTGCACCTTGGGCTGGTCGACGACTTGCCGGCGGATCAGTTGTTCGACGCGGCAACGTTGATCGGTGTGCTGCATCACCTGAATGGCGACGAGCCAAAACTGGCAATCCTGCGTTCCATTCAGGCTCGTCTCAAACCCGGCGCTCCGATGATTGTGGCGGGCAATCATTACGCCTACGCCAGCCAACCGTTGTTGCTGGCGGCGTGGGGTCAACGCTGGCGGCAGCAGGGTGCCAGTGCGGAGGAGGTGAGTGCCAAGCTTGGCAAAATTCTGCAGGGTGCGGATCCGCCGCATTCCGAAGCGGCGGTTCAAGCGCTGTTGCGTGAGGCGGGGTTTGGCGAGGCGACGCGGTTTTTCAGCAGTCTGTTCTGGGGCGCGTGGTTGACGTGTAAAAGGGACTGAGCGAATCGTGTATCCTCTGCGCCGCACTCCCGGGACAGGATTCTCCCGGGACGAACAAGGATGATTGAAGAGTGAATACGGAAGTATGCTTGTCCCCGCGATCCCCGAACCTCCACGAGATGAAAGAAGTCACGCCGGTGAAACTACCGAATTGCGTGCTGTTTTCGCTGGCCGGAGTATTTAAGTCGTCATGATGCGTTTCATTAAATCGACAGCCCATGTTCTACTCTGCACGATTCAATATCTGGTCTCGGTTTTGATTAAGTTAGTGTTGGGTATCGCCGCAATACTGGCTTTGATTGTGCTGGTTATCTACGCAATGGCAGATTCAACGAAGCCCGAAATGGTGCCTCGGTTAGATGCTCTGGTTACGACGTTTCACGGCTATGGAATCTCTTATTATCAGGACCAGGACTGGTGTGAGAGTGTACGTGTCGAGTCGGCGGAGTATGCCAACTCGACCGCCTCGACTTGTGGAGTCGGTGACGAGAAAACACCGTTTAATGGATCAGGAACAGCGCTGTTTGCAAAAGCCAGGGAGGCGGCGAAAAAGGCAAAAATTGCTCCTGTAAGGCTCAGCGTTCAGTCCGCGCAAGGCAGTGTGTCGTTCGCACAAATCGATCTTTCGTGCTTTCTATGTTACGCATCTTATGTCTATTCACCGCTCACCAAATACCAGCCTGACGCGGCAGAAAAAGCCAGCGTCACCGAGATGGGTGGGGGTTGGTATTACGTGACGACAGGCATTTGATTCAGGCGCTCGCTCAGCATTTTTTTTGAATTTTTATACGTTTAGCTACTCAGGTACCGAAAATGAAAAGTATGAAGCTGTCAGTTGGTGTGCGGAACTTTCTGTTATGGATTTTTATGCTGTTGTTTATAGTTGGTACCAATACGTTGATCTATCTTTCTTCGCTTTTGGATTTTAGTGATGGTTCGCAGCTTATATTTGTCTTCAGTATTTATCTTCTTGTCTACGTGGTGTTTCTGATTTTGTTGGTGTGGGCGTGGCAGTTTTTGCACAGACTACTGGCGCTTAAACCACTGCCGGGACAGAAAATCCTCGTCACTTATGAACTGACTTTTGACGAGTACGAAAAGCTCAAAAATTACTTGGCAGAGATCAGAGCCTGAAAGCAGTGCTTGAGTGAGCGAGTACGCTGTGTCAGCCAATAAACGCTGGCCGACGGCTGGGAGGAAAGTAACTGCGGATACTCAATCAGCTTTAATCGAACCGGCCATAAAAGGAGCTTCCGTTCATGCCCGCGCCACGCAATCGACCCGTCCAGGCAGCGGCGAAATCCGTTCTCGCCCAACTCGTTGATCACATCACCCCAGGCTCTTCGGAAGCCTCTATCGCAAAGTTCGCCGCCGACCGGCTGGCGCACGCGGGGTACCCGCAAACCTGGTACTACGATTGCCCGGCCTTCGTACTTTTGGGGTCGCGTAGCCTGCTTTCAGTGTCGGGCCGCGACTATCAGCCCAGTGAAGAGAAGGCCGGCTTACATAACCTGGTAACCGTCGATCTCAGCCCGCGATCAGGCGAGATCTGGGGCGATTGCGCTCGTTCGTTTTACGTTGAAGATGGGGTGTGTCGAACGGTGCCAGTAGGTGAGGCGTTCACTGGCGGATACGCGGTGCAACAACGCTTGCATGCGCACATGCTGCAATTTGTTCGTCCTGAAACCACGTTTAACGAATTGTATGAGTGGGCGAACGAGGCGGTTCTCGATATCGGTTTCGAGAATCTGGATTTCCTTGGCAACGTCGGTCACAGCATCTGCGAGCGACGGGAGCAAAGGCTCTACATCGAATCGGGTAATCACCGGCAACTGGGTGAGGTGTCCTGTTTCACGTTCGAACCGCATATCCGTTTGCACGGTGGTCAGTGGGGTTACAAGCATGAAAACATCTACTACTTCGACGAGGACGGCGCGCCCTGTGAACTGTAGGGCAGAAACCTGAATCAGCCCTCGGAGGAAACCACCGACTCCGAACTAGCCTCGGCTTCCAGCTTCGCGCGCTCGGCCTTGCTGATGTATTTAGGCTTTTTCGGGGCCAGTTTTGCGTTGGCCTTCTTGGCTTTTTCCTTGAACAACTGCTGCAGTTTTTTCTGACGATTCATGTTTTTTCACTCGATGTATTAGTGGCGGAGGGCAGTGGTTCAAGCCAATGGCCTAGGTTTTGAGATAGGGCTGCACGCTTTCTTCAAGGATGCTCATCAACTCAGGATCCATGTAGCGATAGTCATCCGGAATATCCAGCGTGTGGATCGGTTTGTGCTCAAGCAGCCGGGCGTATTCGGCCTGCAAACGATTCAGGTGTTTGCGCTCCATCATGAAGATGACATCGGCCCAGCGGATATCCGCCGGGCCGACAGGCTTGCGTGCATTGGGGCTGGTGCCGGCCGAGCGGGCATCGAAGCCGGGGCGACGGCGCCAGATAGCTTCGGCCGTGGGGCTGCGCCACTGGTTGCGGCTGCAGATGAACAGGAGATTGGTCACTCTTGATCCAACAATTGGCGCGTGGTGCGGATGGGGTAGGGCATGCCGAGCTGGCGTGCCCTGACCAGCTTGTCAGAACGGGTGTACATCAACTTCCAGTTCTTTGGCGGTTTGAACTTCAGCGGATCGGCCGCTTTGCCATTGCCACATTTGCGGGCCTGTTGACGTCGCCAGGCGCGGGTTCTTTCCATGATTGTTTCCTCGTGAATACCGGGTTCAGCAGCCGCGGTAATACGAGTTGCGGGTATGTTAAGCGTGAATCGCGGCGGTGACTAGTTTCGGCGTTTCTCGTGGCTGGCATGCGCAGCAAAAATACCGCCACTCCCTCACATCGAAATAAAGTCCCGAACAGCCTTGATCGTCGGCGCCGGCGCTTCCTCCATCAACCAATGCCCCGCGCCGGGAATCACCACTTCAGTGACCTTGTCCGCAGCGTTACGCATGACGATCGCTTCGTTGTTGCCGAAGGATTTCTCACCGCCCACGGCCAGCACCGGCATGCTCAGGCGCTTTTGTAGTACAGGTTCGTTGTCGGTCGCATCCTGTCGAATGCTGCGGAACTGCGCGAACGCCGCGTGCATGGCGCCGGGGCGGGCGTAGAGTTTGGCGTAATGCTGCCGAGTACCTTCGTCGATTTTCGCCGGAGTGCCGGCGAATTCGTTCCAGAAACGGTCGAGATAGATGCGCTCGCGGCCGGCCACCAGACGCTCCATGTCCGCACCGCCGAAGTCGAAGTGCCAGAGCATCGGCGAGCGCACGATGTCGTTCCATGGCGTGATCCCCGGGACCGGCGCGTCCATGACCACCAGACGCTCGGTGCGCTCGGGATAGCGGGCGGCATAAGCGAAGGCGACCATGGTGCCGATGTCGTGGCCGATGATCACCGAGTGCTCGATTTTCAGCGCGCTCAAAACCGCGCGAATGTCACCGGCCTGGGTTTTCTTGTCATAACCGCTCTGCGGGATCGACGACAAACCCATGCCACGTAGATCCGGCACCACCACCGTATGATCACGCGCCAGATCCGCCGCCAGCGGTGCCCACATGTCACCGGTATCGCCAAAGCCATGCAACAGCACCACGGCCGGGCCTTTGCCACCGACGCGCACGTGCATTGTCGCGCCGTCGACGGGGATCTCTTGAACCCGGAACGCCGCAGGAAATGGCGTGATGTCAGCATGGGCCGCAAGGCTCAGGGCGAGCAGGCTCAGGGCGGTCAACAGAGAGCGAGTCATGTCGGTGTCTCCAATCAGACGAGCGCAGGAAGTAAGCGCGCTCGATCAGCGTAGTCGAATTGGAGAGCTAGCCTTGATGATTGCCCGGGCAGTCGGACGGTGTGGTGCCGATCTGGATCATGCCGGCGTAAACGGTGCGGTAGGGGCCATAACCCCAGGATATCGGTCCCCCATAAGCCACCAGATCGTAGATTTCGCTCTCGCCGAGCAACTGGCCATTGCGATTGTCGTACAAACGAAAAAACGCCGGGCTCTCCCAACTGACGAACCACGTCCGATCCTGCGGATCGTCCGGGTGGAACTGAGGATGAAAGGAGTTGAACAACAGCCAATGGGGTCTGAACTGCTGGACACGCACGCAGCCGTCAGGGCTGATATCCGCGGCCCCGTCCGGCTTGGCGAGCGCTCTTTCCCACCAGTCTGAGGCCGTCCATAGCCCGGCGTAGAACAGCAATAAACCGAAGACGATCAGGGTCAGTCGTTTTTGCCTGCTCATTCCAGACGCATACCCATTTCGACGGCACGATTCTCGAAGCCAAACTCTTCATACATACGCGCCGCGCGCTCATTGAACGGCCAGACCGTCAGGCGCAAATCCTGGGCGTCATGCTCGATGCCCCAATCCTTGACCAGTTGAATCAGCGCCCGACCAATGCCTTTGCCGGAAAACCGCTCCGCCACGCACACCGAGCCGATGCGCACGACATTCTGCGGCTGCATCAGCGGCCCCGAACTTGCCGAAAGATTGGCGGTAATGAAGGCCGCCGGCTGATCTCCGACGTGGGCGATGAAAGCCACCTGATTCGGCTTCTCGAACACCCCCGACCAGTGCGGCAGGTCGCGGGAAAAGTCTTCAGTGGGCGCGGCGTATATGTCTGGGCGGGCGGCGTGGTGCACAGAGTTGAGCAGTTGGCCTAACTCGCACAGGGTCAGTGCGTCTTCGGCGGTGGCGGGCCGGTAAGTGATGGTTTCATCCATGACGGGTGTATTCCTTGAGTGTGTTGACGGTGCATGAGGATATTACAGGGCGCAGTCGAGATAACCGACCGCTGATTTTTACCAACTGCTCGACCCGGTAGCAGCCTGCATCCTATGGCGAGGGAGCTTGCTCCCGCTGGACTGCGCAGCAGTCCCCCTTGGTTAATCAGTGAGTCGAGGGCTGCTTCGCGTCCCAGCGGGAGGAAGCTCCCTCGCCACGGGGTATTGGTCAAATCAGCGAGTGGCTGGGTTGGTTTTCAGGGCAAATCTGTACATTGAATTCTTCCCGGTCCAGCCAATAATCGAGCGCTCAATCCGCTGGGAGTCGAATGTCCATTGGCAGCATTCGACAGGGCCTTCGACGAGGTCTCTCACCCACGGGCAATCCTCTCAGGAAGAGCAAATGAGCATCCATACCCGCACCAAACGACTGACCGTTCCGCAACTGGTGGCGATGAAAGGCCAACAGAAAATCGTCTCGCTGACCGCGTACACCAGCGCTATCGCCAGGCTGATCGACCCGATTGTCGATTTCATTCTGGTCGGCGACTCGACGGCAATGGTCGGCTATGGCCGTAGCTCGACACTGAGCATGCAGCTCGAAGAAATCATCGGCCACACCCGGGCGGTGGTCGATAGCACGCAACTGGCCTGCGTCATCGCCGATATGCCGTTTGGCAGCTATCAGGAATCCCATGAACAGGCTTTTCGCAATTGCGCTCAAGTGCTGGCGCGTACCGGCTGTGACGCGGTCAAGCTGGAGGCCAACAAGGCCTTGGCGTCGACCGTCGAGTTCCTTGTGGCGCGCGGTATACCGGTCATGGCTCACGTCGGGTTGATGCCGCAGTTCGTCAACGTCATGGGCGGGTTCAAGGCGCAGGGCCTGAGCGCTGAAGCCGGCGCGGTGATTGCCGAGGACGCCCGGGCCAATCTTCAGGCCGGTGCGTTCAGTCTGGTGCTTGAGGGCGTGGCCGAAGGCGTCGCTCGGCAGATCACTGCCGATTCGAAAATGCCCACTATCGGCATTGGTGCTTCGCCGGCGTGCGACGGTCAGGTGCTGGTGACCGAGGACGTGTTGGGCCTGGGCAGTGCGCAGGTGCCACGCTTCGTCAAACAGTACGCCGATGTCGGCGCAGTGATCCGCGATGCCTGCGAGCGCTTTGCCGAGGAGGTGCGTCAGGGGCAATTCCCTGAAGCGCGGCATTGTTATGGTCTCTGAGCCGGACTAGCGCGCTTCGCCGATCGCCTGCGCCAGTTGCTTCAAGGCCTGGGCGATGTCCTTGTTCCATTCGAGGGTGTAGCTCAGGCGCAAGTGATGTTTCCAGTAGCCTTGCTGACTGAAGACTTCCCCCGGGATGATGACGATGCGTTGCGCCAGCAGGCGTTCAAAGACCCGGCGCATGTCCACCGGGTGTGTGGTTTTGAGCCAGAAACTCGCGCCGCCCTGCGGGACCACCACTTGCCATTGGCCTTTGCCGTGTTCCTCCAGTAACGCCTTCATGCGCTGCATGCGCTCCTCCAACAGCGCGCGCAGCGTTTGCAGGTGCTGGTCGATACGTCGGGAGTGGAACAGTCGGGCGATTGCTTTCTGCCGGGTCGGCGAGAGGCGAAACCCTCGCTCGATAAACAGCCGATGAAATTGCTGCCCATGCTGGCGACAGAGCACGTAACCGTAGGGGGCTTCCGCGCCAATGATTTTGTCGAAGGTCGACAACACCAACAGTTTTTCCGGGTCGGCAAAGTCGCGGTAGCGAGCAGGTTCCGGCTCGAAGCACAGTTCACCGTAGGTATCGTTTTCGAACAGCCAGATATCCCGCTCAGCCAACCAGTGACAGATTTTCTGTTTGTCCTGCGCCGGCATCAGGTTGCCTTGAGGGATGTTCACGGTCGACGACAGTACCGCCAGCCGGATGGGCTCAGCCTTGAGCAGCGCGTTGAGCGCTGGCAGGTCAAAGCGTCCGTCCTCGTCCAGTGGCATTTCGATCACGCGAATCTGCGCCGCCTGCAACTGACGCAGAATCGCCCACGAGCACGGCGATTCCACCAGCGCCAGCGTGCCTTGCAGGCTCAAGGCCTGGAGCGACAACGCCAGCACACTCTGCAGATCGGCGCCGATGTACACGTGCTCGGCCTGCCAGTAGCTCTGCGTGGAACGGGTATAGCGCTCGGCCAACGTGGCGCGCAACTCCGGTTCACCGAGCGATTGATAATGCGGCACCGCAGCGCCGGGATATTGCCGGGTCAGTTCGCGTTCCATCATCAACAACGGGTTCTGCAGCGACGCCAGCATCGCCGGGGCGTCGCTGCACAGTGCGAGCATGCCCGGCTGTCGTGCGTTGACGAACGCGGTATCCAGCAGGTTGCTCGATTGGTCATTCGGCAGAGGGGCGGGCATCGACCGGGTGAAATAGCCGAGCTTGGGTCTGGCGTAGATTCGCCCTTCGTCTTCGAGCAGCGAATAGGCGTATTTGGTCGTCGACACCGACACGCTCAGGCGCTGGGCGAGCTGGCGCAAGGACGGAAGTTTCAGTTCCCCCGGGCCATTGGCGGTCTCGATCAATTCGCTCAGATAGCGGTACACCGCCTGATAGGCAAACACCGCGTCTTTTCGGGTATCCATACTCACTCGCTGTGATTGCTGCGGTCCGCTGACATCAGCACCGTCTCCACCAGGTAAGCAGGCTGTGAGTCATGCAGCGCCTGCGCGCTGTCGAGTGCCTGTCTGATCAACCGCCGTTCCTCGCCCATCAGTATCTTTTTGCCGAATTCCTCGCATGCGCCACCGGGATCCATGTGCAACGAGAAGAGCCCGATGATCTGCTCGCCAGCCTCCTCGACAATCAACTCCATATAGGCCTCGTTCGATGTCGCTGTCAGATAGGTCAAGCCTTCAACGACCGCGCTACCGCACCACGAGATCCGTTCCCACGCCCATGCATTGCTGAGTAGATGCCATGGGTTTGCGTGCGGCGCGAGTGCTTGCAGTACCGCCAGAAACCGCTCGCAGGAAACAACATCAAGCGCATATTCGCGTTTGCCACAGTGGATGCGGCGTGAGGCTTCTGTTGTTGGGGCTGTAGGTTGAGTCGCGCCAAGCACTTTTGCCTGCAAAAGATAGCTTTGGGCAATTTCCGAAGGCTGTTCACTCCAGCCATTCAAGTCGGAAACGGGCGGGGTCCAGACCAGGTCGATGGTTTCGCCGTCGGCCGGAAGGTCGTTGATATCGAAGAACGCGAAGGTGCTTTTGCCCACGCCTGGCAAAATATCATCGAGGCGAAGCGTGGCGGTGCCGTAGTCGATTCCTCGATGCTGAGACCAGAACATCGGCCAGTAGATTTTCATGCTTCAGCCGTTTGCGTTTGAGTCGACAGGCCGGCGAGAAACGCCGAAATCTGCTGCGAACCCCGCAGGTGAACGACCGGTATTTGCGAGCCAATGGCCAATCGGTTGGCCTCAATGCCGGGGCGATTGACCCGATCAAAGTGCCAGACGAATTTCAGAAAGCCCAGAAACGCTTTATCCAGTCGCTCGGTGCAGCCGGCCGGCAGGTCCGCGCGTGGCCGGTTCAAGGCGCTACGCAGAATGACCCGGCGCAAACAGGTCAGGCGCGGTGTATCGAGCCAGATAATCAGATCCGCACGGGGCAGCCGCAGATCGAAGGTGCGGCGCGAATAATTGCCCTCACAGACCCAGGCGTCACCGGCTATGGCCTGTCGCAGCCGTTCGCGGAAAACCTGGTTATCCGGCTCGATCCAGCCAGGCTCCCAGAACAGCGGATCGAGATGCACCACCGGGAGATCCAGACGTTTGCCGATCTCGCGCGCCAGGGTCGATTTTCCACTCCCTGAGTTGCCCAGAATAACGATGCGCTGCATGTGCAAATCCTTTGCGAAAAAAGCCGGCAAGTCTAAATCAAGCACTGCCGGAATTCACCGGAATCGCTCAGGGCGACACGGGGCGAGGGCGGTGGATGATTGGCCGTCGATGATTTCTTCACTGGCGAGGCGGCCGACGATGGCGGCCAGTGTGACACCGGGATGGATCGAGCAAACGTAGGCGCCAGTGACGTTGGGCAGGAAGCCGACAATCGGCAGGCTATCGGCAGTGACGGGTTTGCGACCGATGCAGGCGGACTCTGGCTCGATGGAGGTGACCCCGTGAAGTTCGTTCTGAATGGCTTTGGCGGTTCGCAGGGCGATCGCTTGTGGAGAGTTTTGCGCTGTGTCGTCGAGATAGTCTTCCGCGGCCAGCAGCGTGTTATCTGCGCTTTGCCGCACTTCCATTGCCGGATTGGAAATGATCCCGCGCACGATATCGGCCTGGGTCTTGTAGCGAATGAGGATGACTGACGCGGCTTCGATGGGCAGCGATGTATTGAGCAAAGCGGTTAGTCGGGAAGTGCCGGTGCCCGCTGCGATAACGACAGTGTCGCAGGCGATGCTGCCGGTTGTGGTTTCAACGCCCGTTACCTGTGCATCACTGATTGTGAAACCGAGTACCCGGGTTTGTGTGAGTACCCGCGCACCAAACGCCCCGGCAGCGGTGATCAACGCGTGAGTCGCTTGCGCCGGTTCGAGTGCGCCTTCATCGGCGGCGAAATGGGCTTGCAGCGGGGGATGCTTGAGATTCGGTTCACGGGTGAGAATTTCGGTGCGTGACCGCAGGATTGCAGAATCATGCGCAAGGTCATCCGTGCTCGCCCCGTAAGACAGCGCGCCGGTCCAGCGTATTTTCAGCGCGGGCAGTTCGGTTTCGAGTCGGTGATATTCGTTGATCGCTGCACCGCGCAGTTGCGCGATGGGGTCGGGGCCGGCATGAGTCGCGTTGATCCAGCCAAACGAGCGTCCCGTGGCGCCGCACGCGATGTCTTCCGCCTCGATCAGCGTGACGTCGGCACCTTTGCCCGCCAGGTGATACGCCAGTGATGCGCCGATGATGCCGGCGCCAATGACCACGATGCGCTTGCCTGCTCCATGTTCCATATGCACCTCCCTGTTGTTGGCCGGGTGACGGTACTACAGGTCGGTGCGGGCTGGCTTGCGAATGTGGTCTGGCATTCAGAATTGCTTGCGGCTGACCTGCCGCCTTCGGAAGCAAGCCCCCTCCCACAGGGATCTTCGGTGGTGGTTGGATTGATGCAACAAAAAAGCCCGGCATTTCTGCCGGGCTCGGGGTGGGCTCAGATGCTTACGCGGCCATGTCCTTCTTGTAACTGGCTTTTCGTGCAGCCCGCATGAACAGCCTGCGGCCGGCATTACAGTTCACCGCTTGGGATGAATTTGCGCGGCCACGCTGATGTCCAACTCGTAATTAAGTAGCCGGCGCTATATTTATCTCGACGTCTATCGCTAATGACTCAAGGTGCTTTGCTCTCAATCAGCGATCGGGCCGACATCGACCTGATCGTCTTCCCCAAGAGAACTGTAATGCGCACGCAGTTTGCGCAGTTCCCGGGTGCCCATTTTGTCCAGGCACAGCGTGGCGTTTTGCGCGTCGGTGGTGGCCCGGATCAGCTCGTCGATCTTCAGATGCAAGATGTCGTTGTCGCGGTTTTGTGTGTTCTGGATCAGGAACACCATCAAGAACGTAATGATCGTGGTCGAGGTGTTGATGATCAGTTGCCAGGTGTCGTTGTAGTGAAAGTAGGGGCCAGTCAGTGCCCATATGACGATCAAGACGATCGCGGCAACAAAGGTTTTCGAGCTGCCGGCCCAGTTGGACAGGGACTGACAGAAAGACGCGAATTTCATGTGTGTGCGAGCTCTTGAGGAAGGTAAGGCATAGACCCCGGCAAACCTTTGAAATTCTTTTTTACAATTGCGGAGTGCTCAATGAGTAAAACGATCACCGCGCAGGACCTGCATATCCACTTTGGCCACGGCGATGAGACGCCGCTGTTCAAATGGTTGATCGCCAGTTTCCTGATGGGCAAACGCATCCAGGCCGACATTGCTGCGCAGGCTTATCGAGTGATTGTGGAAAAACGCCAGCGCGATACGCCGCGCAAGTTGGCCAACTGCAGCCATCGGGAACTGGTGGCGATGCTCGGCGAAGCGCATTACGTGCGCTACGACGAAACCACGGCGCAGCGCCTGCTGGCGTTGGCCCACAAGCTCAATGATGACTACGCGGGGAAGGTCGGCAATATCCTCGCCGCGAGTGCCGATCGCCAGGCGTTCGAAAAGCGCCTGGCGGAATTCGACGGGATCGGCCCGAAGACCGTTGAGATTTTCATGCGTGAAGCCGGCGCGCTGTTGTTCGGTTAACGCCCGGAATGCGACGCTGTGTTCTGGCTGATGTGCTTAGGGCCTGCGATTGCCCAGGCGATCAGTCCGAACAGCGGAACAAACACGATCAGTACAATCCAAACTCCCTTGTTGTTCGATTTCCCCTCGCTTTTACGCACCCGATTGATGGCCCACAGTTCGATGACTAGAAGAACTGCCGCCAGTACGATCCACACGGTTTCGATTTGCATTGGCTACCTCCTGATGGTTTTTCTTAGGTGGCGTGTGGTGCGGCGGGTTCATTTAATTTTCGTTGAGTGCCTTGAGTTGTCGGGCCAGATGCAGCGCGACAGCACCGCTGTTGAGCGTCGGCAGCAAATGAGTGAAAGGAATGTCGATCATGCGGTTTTTGCGCACGGCACGCAGGCGCGATAACACCGGGTCGTTCTTCAGTAACTGGCGTTTGCGCCAGGCAGGTGACCATTCGGCATCGGCCAACAGGATGACATCGGGCTCGCTGAGCAGCAGGGTTTCGCGGCTCACGGTCACTCGATACTGATTGGTCTCGGCGAACAGATTGCGTGCGCCGGCAGCGGCGAGCAGGGTGGTCACGAACCCGCGCCCACCCTCCGAGTCGAGGCCGTTGACCTCGCTGTCGAGATAGAACACCGACAACGGTTTTTCAGCGCCGATCAGCGCGCGTGCACGGGCCAGATCGGCATCCATGGCGGCGCTGAGTTGCTGGGCTTTTTGCTGTTTGTGCAGCAGTGCGCCGAGGGTGTGCAGGTCGTGGCGCACGTGTTCGAAGTAATCCAGCGAATGCCCCGCGCAGGCGGCTTCCAGTAAGTAGGAGCCGACACCGTTGCGTGCCAGACCCGAGCGCGAGGTCACGCCGTCGCCGAAAGCCGTGGCAAACCCGCCGACCACCAGATCCGGTTTCTGCGCATAGAGCGCTTCGCTGGACGGGTAACGCCGCGCAATCACCGGCACGCCGAAATACTCGGCGTTGCCATCCCCGGCATGGGTATCGTCCAGATACGCCACGCCCACCAGCGTCGGGCCGGCATCGAGGGCGAGCAACAGGTCAGCGGCGTGCTGATTGAGCGCAACGATGCGCGACGGTGGTGACGGCGGTGATTGCGCGGCGTTCCAGGTCTCGCCGCAATTACGCAAGCTGTCGGCACCCGCCGCAGTGGACCAGAGCAGGGCGCTCGCCAGTAGCCATGGCGCCCTCATGTGCGCGCCTTGATCAGCAGATCGACGACCACCTCGCCGCCGACCAGATGCCCTTCGACCAGCCGTTGCACATCGTCGTTGCTGTGCACGCCATACCAGCACGTCTCCGGGTACACCGTGAGAATCGGCCCCAGATTGCACGGGAACTGACAGTGCGTGCGCGTCAGTAGCACCCCGCCCGGGGTTTCGATGCGGTCATGCGCCAGCAAATGCCGGCGCAGGGTTTTCCATAGCTGCAAGGCGCCGCGCTGGGTGCAGCGCGGGCCGGTGCAAAGGAATACGTGGCGCGCATGTTCGGGGACGTGTGACCAGTCCGGGTGGGTGTCGATGCCGTCGTGGCTGATGGAGTTCGTCATCAGAAGGTGTACGTGTAGCGGACTTCGGAGGTGAACGGCCGTCCGAGGTTATCGACGTTATTCGAGCGACTGGTGACGTAGTCGCGGTCGAACAGGTTTTCCACCAGCAGGCTCAGGCGATGCTGGCGGGCATTGTCGAGGTAGCGGTAAGCGTCGGCATCCACCACGGAGTAATGCCCGTATTCAATCTGTTTCGAGCTGGTCACATCGCGGATATAACGGATCGCGCCGCCGGCACCCCACAAACGATTCTCCGACTCATAGCCGACGCGTGAGCGGGCGAAGAAACTCGGGATGTCGTTGATCGTCACACCGGTGCGCGACTCGGTGAGGTTGCGGGTCATGTCGGCCTGCACACTCCATTGATCGTTGAGCGCGAGTTTCGCGTCGGCCTCGAAACCGCGCATGCGGATCTGCCCTTCGCCGTTGACCCACTGGATGTCGTCGAGGGTGATCAGGTCGTCGATCTTGCGTTTGAACAGGGTGACGCTGGCGCTGAATTCGCGGTCGAGCAGCAGGCCTTTGTAATCGAGCCCCAGTTCGGCGTTGCGGCTTTTCTCCGGTTTGAGGTTGCGGTTGCCGATCTCGTCGCCCGGTTCATTGACGAACAATTGCTCGGCGTTCGGCAGCTTGTAGGCACTGCCGTACTGGCCGCGCAGGGACCAGTTTTCGTTGAGGTCATAAAGCGAGGTGAGCATGCTGACAGTGGCGCTATCACCGCTGGCCATGGCTTCGTGACGAATGCCGATGCTCGGGTGCCAATCGGGCAGGGCGTCAATCTGCGGACGCAGTTGCGTATAGATCGCGTGGGCTTCGGCCTTGTCGTTGTCGATGATCAGCACATCGTCCTGGCCCTTGAACCATTGGTTGTCGGTACCGACAATCAGCACATGACCACCGGGCAATTGTGCTTTGCCCTCGGCCTGCACACCCCAATCGGTGAAACCCCAGTAGTCGTTGTGGTTGATGACTTTGGTACCGCCACCGTCGACGTTGTTGATGCGCGTGTAGCGGGTGTCCCAGTCGTTGATATGACCTTTGACGAAGTAACTCAGACGCTCGTTGAGGTTCTGTTCGAAGGTCGCTGTGGCGATCTGTTGCACGCGGTCGTTGGTGGTCTTGTGGTTGTTGACCGGGCGGGCGAAGTCGAGATTGGCGTCGGCGTATTGGTAGAACAACTCAAGTCGCGAATCGTCGCCAAACGACTGAATGGCCTTGCCGCCGAACGTGGTGACTTCGTAGGCGCGTTTCTTTTCGGTATCGTTTTTCATGTCGCGGTTGCGAAACGGCTGGTAGCCGTCGGAGACGTTGTGGCTGACATACGCGAGCAAGCCGAGGTCGCCAAAACCGTTGCTGAAGATGTTCTCGACCCGGGCGTCTTCAGTGGTGCCGCCGAAGGTGTCCAGCCCCAGATTGACTTCGCCGGAAGCTTTTCGGCTCTGCGGGCTGCGGGTGACGATGTTGATCACTCCCGACACTGCCTGCGTGCCGAACAACAGACTCTGCCCACCCTTGAGCACTTCGATGCGCTCGATGGCGTTGGCCGGCAGGGTGTCCAGATACAGGCCGCCGTAAAGGCGATTGTTCAGGCGCACGCCGTCGAGCAGGATCAGCGTGTCGTCGTTGCGCCCGCCCAGCAGGGAGTAGGTGCCGTAGTCGAACGGGCCGTTTTTCGGCGCGACGTACAAACCGGGAATGAACATTTGCATGACGCGGCTGACATCGGCGCCGGGGCCTGCGCGCTCGATCTGCTCGCGGCTGACGATTTCCACTTTGCTGCCGTAGTGCGCCATGTCGGCGACGGTGGTGGACTCCACCGAGGGCGCGGAAACGATTTGCTGATTGAGTTCCAGCGGCGCGTCGTCGGCCAGCAGAAACGGGCTGAACAGACAACCGAATAACAGGGATGGAGCCGAGGGATTGAAAGGTCGAATCATTGTCTTCTCGAAAAGGATCTTCGCAGAAGAGCATGCAGGAGAAGGCATCGCGCACAGCCAATACCGGCCCATGCCCGCCCACCGCAGGATTTTGCCAAACAGAAATTCCAGGCCGGTCTCCGGGCTCACGCGTATCGATGCCTTCACCTTCCCATGGCTTTATGGCCACAGTGGTGTGTCGAAAACATCACGCGTATACCGTTGCGGGGGCAGCACCGGACTTGTTCGAAAAGAACCTACCGGTTTCCCGTTTCACCCCATGCACGGCGGCATGGGACACCTGAAACTGGGCGGCATCTGAACATTCGTCAGACCGTTCGTCAACTCGAGCATGTTTAGGTTGGCTAAGTGTTTGGTGTCATGGCATTGGCTTGCAGGCGCTGTGCCCGATATCCTTCACGACCAGTGTGCGGACGTCCGCAATTGGGTAAAAAAGCAGCCGGTCAGTCAGGGAAAGTTGAAATGTCGTTCAGGGTGATGGTGGTCGGTGGCTACGGTAATTTCGGCAGCATTGTTTGCCGGCATCTGGCGGGCATGCCGGGTGTGGAGTTGGTGCTGTCCGGGCGCAATCCGGACAAGTTGCAAGGCAAGCTCGATGAGTTGAACAGCCAATCGGGGGCCGTTGCCGAAGGTTGGTGTGGCGATGCCATGGGACCGGAGTTCAGCGCCGCTCTGCGCTTGCTGAACATCCATTTGGTGGTGCATACCGGTGGCCCGTTTCAAGGGCAGTCCTATGCGGTTGCCGAGAGTTGCATCGCCGCCTCGGTGAATTACTGTGATCTGGCTGACTGCCGAACCTTCGTCAACGGCGTGGGCCTGCTCGATCAGCGGGCGAAAGCGGCGGGTGTGGCGATTCTCAGTGGATGCAGTTCGGTGCCAACGCTTTCTTCCGCGATCATCGATCAGCAGCGTCAGCGCTTCTCCCGCATCGACGCCATCGCACACGGCATTTCCTCCTCGGCGAAGATGCCGGGGTTGTCGACCATCGAAGGTGTGCTGGCTTACGCCGGTAAACCGATCCGGCAACTGAAGAACGGTCAGGTGCATGAAGTGTCGGGCTGGCTGGATCTGACCCTGCGCAAGATGCCGCAATTGGGCACTCGGTTGCTGGCCAACGTCGACGTGCCGGACATGGATATTTTTGCTGGTCGTTATGGCGCACAAACCCTCAGTTTCAAGGCTGGCGCCGGGCTGAAACTTGGTGGTATCGCCAATGGTCTGTTGGCGCAGGCACTGAAATTCGGGCTGGTGCGCGACCACGCGATCTGGGCGGCGCGCCTGCATCGACTGGGCACTCGGTTCGAACGTTTCGGCGATGGCAAAAGTGCGATGTACATCGATGTTCAGGGCGTGGGCGTTGACGGCAAACCGCTGTCCATGACCGCGCAACTGACCGCCCTGAATGACAAAGGCCCGGAAATTCCAAGCTGCGCCGCTGTGGCACTGGCGACAAAAATGGCTCAGGGCTACGTACCGTCAGCCGGGGCCCGGCCATGTGTCGGCGAGATCAGCGTCGACGAATACCTGGCGGCGATCAACGATCCGGCCAACCTGAGCCTGTTCGTGCAGTTTTCTGACGGGCAGCATTGAACAGGCTAATCAGGCAGACGGCGCCGCCATTTTCAGAAAACGCTGTTCGTGGTCGGGATCGGGCAGCAGACAGGTATCGTATTTGCCGAACAGGCGATAGCGATTCAACGCAATGCGGTCATAGCCCCAATCGCGCAGCACGCGTGGGAAAATGCGCAGCAGTCGCAGAGGCTGCCAGCGGCCGGACAACTGCTTGATGACTTCGAAAAAGGCATCCGAGCGTTCCCAGTAATGCCGGTCACGAATCACCGCCATGGTGTCGAACTGATCCAGCGGCAAACCCGCCCACGCGAGCAGCGCCTGGCCCTCGGGCGACTGCACCGCCGCCAGGCGCACACGCCGCTGATGATCATGCCGAATCAGGAACCGCGCCCAGCCATTGCAGAGTTTGCACACCCCGTCGAACAGCACCACCGTTTCGCCAGGCTTGAGCAGTGGCGCGGGGGTAGGGCGGAGTTGCGCGGCTGGCATGGTGTGGGTCCATTGGGTTGGGGGTGACGGGATCATAACCGTGGCGACGGTTGGCGTCTGCTTTTGGGCGCTCACGGTTGATTGAGCGACACCACATAAGCCCTGAACATATCCGCCAACCCATCGGCGAAATCGCTGATTTGCAGTTCGCTTCGCGGGCTGCCGGAGAAGTCTTTGCCGACCGAACTCAGTGTGGTCAATAGCAGATCGCAGGCCGCTGTGCGGATCGGGTCGCCAACATCGGGCAGCAATTCCAGCATGAAGGCGGCAAAGATCTGTCGACCCGACGCGCGCACTTCCTGGGCCTCGGGGGCGTCGCGATAGAGCGGCGCCGCGTCGTTCAGCGCGCCGCGCATCTGCGCTTCCTCGCACTCCGAACGAATGAACGCCTGCACCAGCGTGCGCAGGCGATCAAGCGGCGGCTCTTCGAGGTTTTCCAGAATCCGCTGCAACATTTGCGTGGTGCGCCGCCACTCATCGCTCTGCAAACGGAACAGAATCGCAGCCTTGTTGGGGAAGTATTGGTACAACGAGCCAATGCTCACGCCAGCCTTTTCCGCGACCCGTGCAGTGGTAAAACGGCTGGCACCGTGTTCGGTCAAAACCTGAATAGCCGCCTGCAGAATGGCCGCGACCAGATCAGTGGAACGCGCCTGCTGCGGCTGTTTGCGTGAGGAAATACGGGCGGTCTGGCGGTGGGTCATGAGCAACTCGGATCTTGGTGGGGAATGCGAATAGCGGATGTGTTGAATCACTCGCATCATTTAAAAGCGACGAATCACTCGCATTTTAGTCCCCAACTAATGGAAAGCAATCATGACGACCCTGACCACTGAGCCCTTGGCAAGCCTGATCGAACGCCTCTACAACCAGGCCAGCGCCGCCACCAGCCCGGTGCTGGAGACGGTGTCTGGCGAAGAACGCGAACGCCTGATGCACAGCAAGACCGACTACCTGAAACTTTACGAATTGCTCAAGGACCTGTGGCTGCCGGTCTCCCGCGACACCGGCAAACTCCTGTACATGCTGGCGCGCAATGCCAAGGCCAAAGCAATCGTCGAGTTCGGCACCTCGTTCGGCCTGTCCACTTTGCACCTGGCCGCGGCGCTGCGCGATAACGGTGGCGGCGTGCTGATCGGCAGCGAATTCGAACCGTCGAAGATTGCTCTGGCGCGCCATCACTTCATCGAGGGCGGCGTCAGCGATCTGGTGGAGATTCGCGAAGGCGATGCGCTTGTGACCTTGGCAACTGACCTGCCGGAATCTGTCGATCTGCTCCTGCTCGACGGGGCCAAGGCGTTGTATGGCGAAGTGTTGAGCCTGATCGAAAAACACCTGAAACCGGGGGCGCTGGTGGTGGCGGACAACACCGACTACTGCCCGGAATATCTGGCTTACGTGCGCGCACCGCAGAACGGTTATCTGTCGGTGCCGTTTGCGGAGGACATCGAGTTGTCGATGCGGGTGAGGTGATGCACGTCTCTACAGGGGCCACCGATTTTGGTCGGTGACTCCTGAGGGAATGTCCAGGGCAAGGCTACAGCGGTTGTACTCAGTTGAACTGAAAGGCACCTGCATCAATCAGCTTGAGCGTGTCCTTCCAGAATCTCAAAAGCGTCGTCGAGGGGCGCGTAACCAACGGCTTTTCTGGTCTTATCGATCGAAAGGCGTTTGTAGCGGTTATCTGAAACTCCATGGACAACGTGGAATCCGGTCAGCTCGGCCTCAACGCAACGCCCAAGTAACGCGACGACATCCCGATAGCTGATAAATGCAGCTACGTCCCGAGGGCTGTGAGTTTCCCCTGGGTGAAATTCGGCTACGTTAGCAATACGGACTGCGATTGTTGTCATTTGCCCATCGTTGGCATACATCGAAGCCAGTGCTTCGCCAAACGCCTTGCTGACCCCGTAAAGGTTCCCGGGTCTGGGGGCCATCCATTCATGTACCTGGACATCCTTTGGATAACCTTCAATCGCCTGCGCACTGCTCGCAAATATGAAGCGCTTGCAGCCTTGAGTTTTTGCGGCAAACAGCATGTTGTAGGCACCGACAATATTCACAGGCAGCAGTGAAGACGTGAATTCAGCGTCCGCATTCGGATCAGCAGCGAGATGAATCACGGTGTCTATGCCTGCGCAGGCTTCAAGGCAACTGGCTTGATCTCTGATGTCGAGAGAGAAACGTTCGGCCGAGTCTGGGAGTGTTGATACGTCTACATCAGCCAGGCGCAGATCTGATTTATCGTCTCGCGCTGTCCAGAAAGCTCTGCCGATCCGGCCAGCAGCCCCTGTAACCAAAATTTTTTGCGTGCTCATTTCCGTATGTCCTTATGGTAAACGACACACTAGCCTCTCAGCCTTGTGACCGATTCACAACTTCCAGGAAGAGTGGAACGCTTGAATGCCAAATACTGACAGGCCGGAAGCAGCAGTCATAGGCAGTACGTAAGGGTATCGATATTTCCACCGCTGTTCATTCATGGACGGATCTGGGAAGTGAGCAGTAAAAGTGACCAACGCTTCGGCGCTATCCATGATCCCGCCCACGCCAGGACTGCACTGGGGATTGCAGGTGGTGATCTAGGGGGAACCGGCGGAGAACCAGGCGTTGGATCACATGGAGCCACAATAAGCATTATCCTTCACACCACCCTGTAGCAGGCGTGAAAGGTGGCAGAGTTGATGGGCCGCTTCCGGCCAGAAGCGGCCATTCGCAAGTGGCCTTTCTCGAGCCAAAGTAGACACCGAACCTCAGTGCCGGCTTTATCGCCAGCTAGCTCACACACGAATGTCACTGGCCTACTGAGCTCCGCTGTACGTTTGGAAGCCGCGTTGCCGGCAATGGGCCGCGAGGTGGCACTTCACTTTGAAAGAGGAGTAAGCGACTGTTTGTCAAAGCAGTAAGAACGGTGGATTAATGGAGTCGGCGGACCGACGTATAAGGAAACCGGCGTCCATCCAAGGGTTCTACTTTAACTAGTCATGACAGGGGAATGAGTGCTTGGCAATGTGGCTTGCGTATTTGCGCCTTGTTCAGCCAGGTCGCTGAATCAGACCTAGATATCAGAATGCTGGCGGGGAAGTGCATTCGGGGTCACCGTTCATGTTTAAATTTATTGAACAGGGGATCTGGAAGCGCCCACACCAAGCTTGATGCTATGACCGCAAATCACTTATTTCTTTACGTGTATTCATGCTGCAGATATGTTGCTGGCCAAAGGATATTAAATATTCGAGTTCCAGGGAAAGGCGCTCCAGAGTGATCACTCGATTTGCTCACCCACCTGCCCCCTTTTCCTCGATCTTCGTGATGTTAGCAAGCCAACTCACCAATTGTTTTATCTGGTGAGTTGTCCGCCCTAGGCTCAAACTTTCGGCTGCCTGCTCGCTAGCCTCGCCCGCCAAGTCTCCGGCGGTGGCGCCACCGCGCGACAGTTTCTTCATATGCATCATTCCAGGCAGAGACACGATCAAAGCCGTTGATGAGCAAATTCAGATAGCAGGTTTTCCTATGAGTGCAGTGATCGGCCAGAAGCTACAGAGCAGTCGCAAAGAGCTTCTGGATATCGGGCTTCGTAACAACATGCTCAATTTTCGCAAGACCGCCAAGACCCTGATGGTTGTAGATGAGCAGTCCGAAGAGGTCTTCAAGACCCTCTTTCGTCAGGAAAAGGCCATGACCTTTGCGCCGATGGCTCGCAAGAAACTGGCGGAACTGGTCAAGTTATCCAAGTCGGTAGACGAGGGGGAGGACGATAGTGATACCCCCGGCGATGAGGAGTTATTGTATGAGCTCGATAGCTTGGACTGGAATGCCGCCACTGGCGACGCACTCGAGGATGAAACTGGCAAGGCTCGCCGTCATCTCGATACGCGTTTACAGACCGCCATCGAAGATGATCGGCTTTTCCTCCAGCTATTGAAAATCCATACTGAGGCCAAAGGTTTTATCGAGGAGCAGGGCGTCAACACGCTATTCCTGTCCCTTGGTTTCCTGCATTGGTACGAGGCCGACAGCTCTGAGAACCTGCGCAAGGCGCCTTTGATTCTGCTACCCGTCAGCCTTGAACGCAGCGGAGCCAAGGATGCGTTTAAGCTGAGGTACTCCGGTGACGAGCTGATGCCGAATTTATCCCTAGTCGCCAAGCTAAAGACCGACTTTGGACTGGATCTGAGTTCTTGTGCATTCGACGAAGACACCTTCGATGCTGACGACAACAGCCTAGATCGCTTTTTCAGCGATGTTACTGCTGTTGTTAGCAAACAATCGCGATGGAAGGTTGCAAGTAACGAAATAGCACTGGGCTTTTTCTCGTTCGGCAAGTTCCTGATGTTCAAGGATCTCGATCCGAAAAGTTGGCCAGAAGACAAGCAACCCGATGCCAACCCGGTGATGAAGCGATTGCTGGGCCCGGGTTTCGGCGACCTGCGCGCGGCATATCCAGAGGATGTGAATATCGACTCGGTGATCAAACCGGGTGAAGTCCGTTTCGTCAAGGACGCCGACAGCAGCCAGACCGAAGCAATCCTGGAAGTGCGAGAAGGGTCCAACCTAGTCATTCAGGGCCCACCGGGTACCGGCAAGTCCCAGACGATTACCAACATCATCGCCGAGCTGATCGGGCAGAAAAAAACGGTACTGTTCGTTGCCGAGAAGATGGCGGCCTTGGAGGTGGTGAAGCGCCGCCTGGATGAAAGCCATCTCGGCGACGCGGTACTCGAGCTGCATTCCCATAAATCCACCAAGCAGTCGGTTCTCAAGGAGCTTGGGCGAACCCTTAACCAAGGGCGGCCAATGAACAAAGGCGCAGAGGGAGATCTGGCCAGCCTGAAAGAGCTGCAGGACTCCCTTAATAATTACTGCGAAGCCGTCAGCGTGTCCGCTGGGGCCAGTGGTTTGCCCTTTCTCGATGTACTTGGTCGCTACCTGGGACTGAAGCGAGCTCATCCGGGACTACCCATGATCCCGTTTGGGTCAATGGCCGGCTGGAGTTTCGCCCACCAGCAAAAGCAGCGAGAGCTGGTCGACGAATTGGTGCTCCACCTTAACGCGATGGGGCGGCCGGATCGCAGCCCGTTCTGGGGCAGCCAGCGGACCTTCTTCTCTCCCATCGAACAAAGCGCTGCCAATGACGCGTTGCAGTCGGCGATCTCTCACCTCAATGCATTGCAATCCGCCACTAGCGCACTCTCCGAGCGATTGATGCTGACCCATCCGGCCACCTTGGCAGACGTCGATGTAGTATGCCGCGCCGCACGCCGCGCGGCGGAGGCGCCGCGACTTGAGGGCATCAAGATTTCCACGGGGGAATGGCAGTCGCGACGCGACTCCATTCGCGAGTTGCTCGAGGCCGGCGAGAAGATGTCTGCCTGTCGCGATCAATTCGACAAGCAGTTAATCGACGCGGCTTGGGACCAGGATCTTTTGGAGGTTCGCCAGAGCCTGCAAGCCTACGGCGACAAATGGTGGAGAGTCTTTTCGGGGCGCTTCCGCGCCTCGCGTACTCGATTGCAAGGGCTTGTTCGGGAGGTATTGCCGAAAAGCAATGCAGGCATGCTGGAGCTGGTCGACGGGGTCTTGACCTACCAGCAGAACAAGAAGGTGTACGACCAGCACGAAGCTTTGGGTAGCGCGCTGTTTGGCGCTCAGTGGCAACGGCAGAAGACCGATTGGCCCGTGCTTGAGCGCCTGAGTGCCTGGGTGATCCAGCTGCATGACGACCTAGGCCATGGTCAAATCCCACAGGGCATAATCGCTTTCCTGGCCGGACACGCCGATGCCACAGGGTTGGGCGATGCAGTCGCTGACGTAGAGCAGCATGTCAGCGGGCTGGACAAAGCGATTCGTGATTCGCTGGAAGTGACTGGCATGCAGGAGGAGAACGCTAAGGCTGATGTCAGAAAACTCCCTCTGGCTACTCTGCAGGCGCGCCTGCAGGAATGGCAGGGCAATCTCACCGCGCTCTACCAGATTTCGCGATTCAACGTGCTCGCGGGGCAGATGCTCACTGCCAATTTGGGCGAGCTGCTTGGCATCGCCATCAGTAGCGACCAGCACGAAAGCCTGACTGCCACTCTTGATCTCTCCTGGTACGCAGGCCTGGTGCAATCGGTGTACGCCCATAGCCCGACGCTCCAGCAGTTCGACCGTATCAAGCATGAGCACCAGATCGCGCGTTTCAAGTCGCTCGATCTCGCCTCCCTCAATCACGCGCAGACGTCTTTGGCCAAGCAGGCGTGGGAGGGGATGCCTAATATCAATCAGCCCGGTGAGATGTCTGTACTGCGAGCCGAGCTGAATAAGAAACGCCGCCATATGCCGATCCGGCAAATGATCGAGAAGGCGGGGCGAGCGATTCAGCAAATAAAACCGGTGTTCATGATGAGCCCCATGTCGATCGCCAACTTCCTCCCGCCAGGCAAAGTCGAGTTCGACGTGGTGGTGTTCGACGAAGCTTCCCAGGTGAAAGCCGTCGATGCATTTGGCGCCATCATGCGCGGCAAGCAGGTCGTGGTTGTGGGTGACACCCGCCAGATGCCGCCTACCGACTTCTTTAGTCGTGATGTCGAGATGGACGACGAAGAGGGCGCTACCGCCGACGTTGAGAGTATTCTTAGCATGTTCAAGGCCGCCGGTAGCCAGGAACGCTATTTGCGCTGGCACTACAGGAGCCGGCATGAGTCGTTGATTGCGGTCTCTAACGTTGAGTTTTACGACAGTAAACTGGTGGTTTTCCCATCGGCGGGTCAGCATCCTGATGCCACGGGCATCAGCTTCGACTACTTGCCCGAGGCAGTTTACGACCGGGGCCGTACCCGCACGAACAAGGGGGAAGCCAAGGCTGTCGCGAAAGCTGTCATGGAGCACGCGATCCGCACGCCCGACTTATCGCTGGGAGTGGCTGCCTTCAGTGTGGCGCAGCGTGATCTGATCCAGGTGGAAATCGAGTTGCTGCGTCGTCAGTTGCCGGAGGCGGAAGCATTCTTTACCGCCCAAGGGAGTGAGCCATTCTTCGTCAAGAACTTGGAAAACATACAGGGTGATGAGCGGGACAAGATATTCATCAGCATCGGGTATGGGCGCAACGAGTCCGGCCGAATCGCCAAGGAATTCGGTCCGGTAAACCGGGAGGGTGGCCACCGCCGCCTCAACGTTCTGATCACCCGGGCCAAGCTGGCTATGCGCGTGTTCAGTAACTTCAAGGCCGAAGAGCTTGAACTCGACTCCAACGCTCCCCAGGGCGTTAGGGCGCTGAAGAACTTCCTCAAGTATGCCGAGACAGGCGAACTCGAAGTCGCATGTGAGACCGGTAAAGCGGCAGACTCACCTTTCGAGCTGGAAGTGATCGAAGCGTTGCGAGACCGAAACTACGTGGTGGAGCCACAGGTAGGAACCGCAGGTTACTTCATCGATATCGCCGTCAAGGATCCCGAGTATTTGGGGCGCTATGTACTGGCGATCGAATGCGATGGCGCTGCCTATCACAGCGCAAGATCAGCGCGTGATCGTGATCGCCTACGCCAGGGAGTGCTGGAGGGGCTAGGCTGGAATTTCCACCGGATCTGGAGCACGGACTGGTTCCGCAATCCTCAGCAGGAAATCACACGAGTCGTTGAAGCGATTGAGACAGCTCGTGCGAGGATCGCCGAAGGCCGGCATGTGCTTCCCCAAGTGACGCCAGAATCGAAGCATGAGATTTTCAGGGATGTGCCGGCCGTTGAAGCTATGCCGAGTCCAAGCAGGCAATACGTGAAAGCTCGCCTTGCACCCGTAGCCTCTTCGAATGAGCTGCATCAGGAAAAGCCAGAGCATTTAATGCAGATGATTCGTACTGTGGTCGAAGTCGAAGCGCCGGTGCACACCACCGAAGTCACCCGCCGACTCATGGAAGCGTTCGGTGTGACACGGGCTGGCGCGAGGATTACGAACGCGGTCGAGCAGGCTATTCGTCTTGGCGTGCAGCACAGATTGTTCCACGGGCGAGGTGGCTTCATGTATTCAGCTGATAACAAAGCTATCCCTATCCGTAACCGGGCCCATTTTGAATCTTCGGAGCGTAAGGCGGAGTGGGTCGCCCCGGAAGAGCTTGATCAGGCAATTGTAGAAACGGTCGCCCTAGGATTCTCGATGAGTCGGGAAGAAGCTACTTCAGGAGCGCTGGCGCTTCTGGGCTTTGGGCGGGCAACGGCGAAGATTGCTGGGATGGTTGACGAAAGAATTGTTGTTTTGGTCAACAACGGGCGTTTGCGTATGGTTGATGGGCTGGTGACTCCTGAATCGCCCTCGCTTTCGTAGACACCTTCAACCCTCAAAAGGACGTCCTCTAAGCCGCTGCATGGCCGGCGGCTTTTGGCCGGAGTGACGGTCTAGTATCGCCTGTCGCAGCGGTGGTCAAAGCTCCATTGGCTCCGTCATATGCAGGGCGTCGTCGACCTCGATTCCCTGGTATATGGCGGTGCTTCCAAGCTTCGTATGTCCAAGCAAGAGCTGGATAGCTCTCAGATTTTTCTTCCTAAGATAAATCAGCGTTGCCTTGGTTTGCCGCAACATGTGAGTGCCGTAAATGTTTGAGTCAAGACCAATGGTTGTCATCCGAGCAAACAGACAGAATGGGAAGTCTTGCAGAGCAGAAACGTAAGCTGCTTCAAACCCGAGTACTACTACACCGCCTAATTAATGGCGAAATCACTGTTTAATTTGTTGGATGGAACCAGATGAAAGCCGAAGAAAGCACTATCGGACATATCCTTACCGATCAAATCTGTTACGAAATCCCTCCGTACCAACGGCCCTACTCTTGGAAGGCAGAGAACGTCCAACAGTTGCTAGAAGATGTCTGGGAAGCTTATGAAGATGGCGACGAGGAGTATTTTATTGGTTCGCTCATCACCATCGAGATTGAAAAGGGTAAACGCTACGACGTAGTCGACGGCCAGCAGCGCCTGACAACTCTCAATCTCATCCTTGCTCGCCTGCGTGATCACATAGAAGATGGTGCTGCCAAAGCCGTGCTGGGTAAGCGCGTGCTGCCTCGCAATGAGCTGACCGGCGAAACGGAAACACCTCGTTTGTTACTGCGCCGTAAAGATCAGAGTTTTTTCCGTCGCCATGTTCTCAGCGCCCAACCTCTCCCACTGCGAGCAGAACGCAGCAGTCTCGACGCCCCTCAACAGCGCATCATAGAAAATCTTGAAGCCATAGATTTGTTCCTAGGGAAGAAAGATCAGATTACGCTCAAACTATTTGCCAATTATTTGCTGATGAAGGTGTATGTAGTTTTCGTCAAAACCGACTCGCTAAAGTCCGCCTACCGCCTATTTAACGTGCTCAATGCCCGCGGAATGTCTCTGTCGAACGCAGATCTGATCAAAAATAGTCTTTTTAGTGAGTTGGGTAGCCAGCAGAACCTAAGCAATGAGCTTGAGGATCGGTGGCTGGAGCTGGAAGAGATCGTGGGTATCGATTTTCTGGATAGCTTCCTCAGTCATCATCGAACTTCTCTGATGGCAGCTAAAGCTAGAGGCTCCCTCCATGAGGAATACCGCCCGATCATTGCAGGATTTACTGATGGCCCTTTCGCCTTCCTGGATCAGGTCATTCTCTCTGCCAAAAATTTCATGCGCATCTGGGATATCGACTTTCAAGATGCTACGTCAGTGAGAGCGCTAAACGCTCTTTGGCGTGTCAGTTATGATGAATGGATACCACCTCTGCTCGCATACCTTAACCAGCCAGTGGAAAATTTGACCGAAGCGCAGTTTCTAAGTTTGCTGGAACGAATCACCATGCAAAACTGGGTGCGTCGACTTGGGCGTACAGCTCGCCTGACGGTTTATTTCAAACTCATCAACGCTATCAAGATCGGGAAATCTGCTGCTGAAGTGGGTGATGTTTTTATAACCCACGCCAACAACGAGGAATTCATCAATCTCCTGGGTGGAGAGATCTACGGCAAACCTTTTGACTCAGCAATACTTTTGCGCCTAGAAGAGGCTTCGCAGGATGACTCGGTCACAAAAACCTTTAGTGGTCGCCTAACCATTGAACATGTCATGCCACAGGCGTTAAAAGATGCTTATTGGAAGGATCGGTTCAACCCTGAGATTCACGGCCTCTGGTTACACCGCCTTGGCAACCTTGCCATGCTGAGCGGTAGCAAAAATTACAAAGCGCAGCACTTCGATTTTGATCGTAAAAAGAAAATCTACTTGGACCGGGATAAAAAAGTCTCCTTCGATTTGACCAAAGAAATATGTACCTTGGCCGAATGGAGTGAAGAAACCTTGAAAGCGCGCCACGAACGACTTATCAAATTGTCCAAGGAGACTTGGTCGATTGGCTGACAATACAGGGGAGTCGCGCTTGTATCGAGATCGTCCGCTTTGGGTCGATTTCAGTCTGTTACGTCAGGCATCTAGTGGCCGAAAGCAGTCGCTCTTGAGAGACCGCTTTCGCCCAACAACTACTCCATCAACCGAGCCTCCCTGAGGCCAGCAATCCTCATCGAAACTTCCCCCGCCAGCGGCCGAACGCTCGCCGTCCTCTTACGATTCCCGATACAAACCACAAGCCTGCAACACCTGATGCAATGAACGCCGCCATGTCGCGCAACAGATACCCACTGAAGCGCCATGGCTGTTCGCTGAAGACGAAGTGTTCTTTGATCTTGTGGGGATTGCGGCCTGTCATTACATCGAGTTGCCCAAGAGTCAGCGCGTCGTAGAGATGCTCGCTGAGTGCCCAAGCGCAAAGCAGGCAAAGCAGGGCAGCGATGAAACAGTAGATGCGGATGCGATAGTCCGGAATCACACAATCTCTCTTCTCTTGATCTGCTGATAGGGGGCTGACTTTCAACACGGCGCTAAAACGGGATTCAACGGGCAAGCCCGGTAACGTCGTCCGAAGAATAGTCAGAAATTCAGAATCGGGCTGAACCTCGCGATTAAACTAGCTAAGCAAGTTAGCTAAATGCTAAGTTGGCGCCTCGCACCTTTGAGCGTCCCGATTGCCCATGCCCAAGAACGCCGTTCCATCTCCACTATTTCCCGCCGAAGACCCTCGCAATCTGCAGATCGCCAGTGATCCAGTCGGCCAACAGTTGCAACAAATCGCCATCCTGACGCGCAAGGCCGCCGGCAATCTGGGAGCAGCCTTGGGCATCAATCAAACCGACGTTGCGGCACTTGAGCACCTGATCAGCGACGGGCCTTTGCCGCCAACCGAACTGGCTGCGCGCCTCTCAGTGACCACGGCGGGCATCACGCAGGTCATCGACCGGCTGGAACGCGCCGGGCACGTGATTCGTGAACGCCAACTTGATGACAAGCGCCGGGTGCTGGTGTGTCCTGTGCCCGACTCGGTGGCGCAGGCTTATCGGCATATTGCGCCGATGCTCAATGGTCTGGGCGCGGTGCTCGGCGCACTCGATGGCCAGGACCGTGCGGTGGTCGAGGCGTTTCTCGGGCAGGTGATCGAGGTCTATCGCAGCACCTTGCCGGGCGACAGCGCTGCCAACCATGAAAACCAGGACAAGTGATGAACCCACAGAAAATTCTCGTGACCGGAGCAAGCATCACCGGCCCCGCGCTGGCTTACTGGCTGTCCCGGCAGGGCAAGGACGTCACGGTGGTAGAGAGGGCGCCGGAATTTCGCGATGGCGGACAGACTATCGACGTGCGTGGCGCTGGTCGGGAAGTGGTTCGGCGAATGGGGCTGGAGGAACTGATACGGGCCAACACGACGCATGAGCAAGGCATCGCTTTTGTTGATAAAGACAACCAGACCAAGGCGTTCATTGGCGTCAATGCCTTCGAGGGCGAGGGGCCGATAGCCGAACTGGAAATCCTTCGCGGTGAACTCGCCAAGCTACTGATCCAGCACAGTCAGGAACGCGTGACATACCGATTCGGCGACAGCATTGCCGCCATAGAGGACGAGGGTGGGCAGGTTCGTGTGCAGTTTGAGAAGGGTGGCGAGCAGGTTTACGACCTGGTGCTGGTGGCCGAGGGTATTGGATCGACGACACGCAATCGGGTGTTTGGCGCTGAAGTCCGGCGCCGTCCGCTCAATTTATATACCGCCTATTTCACTGTGCCTCGGCAGCCGAGCGACGGCCGTGTCATGCGCTGGCACAACATCCCGGGTGGTCGATGTGTCTGTTTGCGCCCGGACAATCTGGGCACGACACGGGCATTTTTGTCTTTTCAACAGGCACCGAGCGGCTACGAGAAACTCGCGCAGGACGAGCAGAAATCATTGCTCAAACGACTGTTCGCTGACGCCGGTTGGGAGACGCCGCGGATACTTGCCGCGCTGGATGAAACGACCGATCTGTATCTGGAAGCGGTGGGGCAAGTGAAGATGTCTCAGTGGTCCAAAGGGCGCATCGCGCTGGTGGGTGACGCGGCTTATTGTGCATCGCCGATCAGTGGCATGGGCACCAGTCTCGGGCTGTGCGGCGCTTATGTGTTGGCGGGCGAGCTGGGGCGTCACGCTGATCACACTGAAGCGTTTGCGGCCTATGAACAACTGATGCGGCCTTACGTTGATCAGGCGCAAAGCGTACCCGGGTTTGCGCCGAGACTGGCATCACCGCATTCGCGCCTTGGCATCGCCTTTGGTCACGCAGTGTTGAGGCTGGCCACCGCGCCAGGATTCAAGACGTTATTCGCAAAAATCCTTTCACCCAAGGCAGACGCCATCGAGCCTCCAGACTATGAGGCGTCGCAGCAGAAATGAGTGGCGGGGCCGTTTGACGGTGTTGCAGTCGATGTCAGGTGGCTTCATTGACCGTTTAGCGATGCCGTTGCAGCAGCGACTGAAACCGATCCACTGTTCAGTGATGCTGTCGCTGCCGATGGATCGGATCGTCTGAAAGGTCATCTGGTTGCCGAAGGTGGTGCAGACCGTCTGCTCGAACGCCGTGCCGCGTGAATGCAGGGTTTGACCGCAGTACTCGACAACGGCCCGGCCTCATCAGCCGGGCTTTTTTCGCCTCGAACATCTGGAAACAACCTGTTGATTGCCAATCCATGAATCGCCTGCTTGGATGCCCGTCCACATGAGCATGCAGATCGTGCGGATGATCTTGAGTCTGTCCTCGGCAAGCTTCGTCAAGGAGCTGACCTTGCCGGCGATACTCGATGGACGTTTCTGACGGCGGGTCATCCCTGCGTTAGCTAACGCACTGTGCTGGGGGGCGTGTTTCACCGGGCCAGGAAGTCACGCCATATTCATGCCTTTTCCGGCAACAGTGTTTGTCCCCGCGACCGATTTTTAGCTCGGCCGTCACCCCATAACATCGTCCTCAAGCCGCCGGCAATCGAGCTGAAGCGGTCCACTCAACGAGACGGTGAACATCATGAACATGACGAAAATGGCGATGGTTTTAGTGCTTGGCAGTTTCGGCGTGCAGGCGTTTGCAGAGAACGCCCCAGCACAAGACACCCCTGTGCAGACTTACAGCTACTCGACCAACCTCGATATCGCCCACGTGGTCTCGATCACTGAACCGGCAAATGAATGCGCCCCCGTACCGGTGCAGATGACGTATGAAGATTCCCATGGCGAGCGCCATGTTCTGCAGTATCAAGTGATGGGTACCGGCTGCTCCAATTGAGCCCGGTGCTGGCGATGGAGGGTCGACACTCCATGCCCGTCACACGCGGTTTTTTGCGCCAACGATGTCTTCATCCGATGCCAGCAACGCGGGTATCGACGTTTTGAGAAACTCCACCCAGGTTTTGATTTTCGCATCGACGAACTTGCGCGACGGATAGATCGCGAACAGGTTCAACTCCTCCAGCCGATACTCCGGCAATACCCTCACCAACGCTCCCGCTCTCAGGCCATCCACGGCCGATGCGATCGGTTGAATGCCGATGCCCATGCCTTTCTTGATCGCAATGCTCATGCCGTCGGCGGTGTTGATGTGCAGCGGCGACACAGGGATGGTGATGGTTTCCATGCCTTGCGGGCCTTCGAACGTCCAGTTCTCCACCGGCATCACCGTGTTGACGATGCGCAGGCACTCATGCCCGCCGAGGCTATGCGGCGAGTCAGGCATTCCGTGTTTTTCCAGGTAGCCCGGTGCGGCGCAAAGAATGCTGTAGGTGATCCCGAGGCGCTGCGCGACGAAGCCGGAATCGGGCAAGTCGCGGGCCAGTACGATGGACATGTCATAGCCTTCCTCGAGCAAGTCCGGCAGGCGATTGGTCAGGGTCAGGTCGAACATCACGCCGGGATGAATCTCGCGGTAGCGAGCGATGGCGTCGATGACGTAGTGGTTGCCGATGGCTGACATGGCGTGGATTTTCAAACGGCCGGCGGGCAGGGACTGGGCGGTGCCGGCTTCATCGTCGGCCTCGCGCACATCGTCGAGGATTTTTTCGCAGCGTTGCAGATAGCGCACGCCGGCTTCAGTGAGGGCGAGGCGGCGTGTGGTGCGGTTGATCAAACGGGTATGGAGGCGGGCTTCGAGGGCGGACACGCTTTTGGAGACGTTGGTCGTGGTGGTGTCGAGCAATTCGGCTGCCGCGGTAAAGCTGCCACTTTGCGCGACGGCGATGAAAAAACGCATGCTTTGGAACACGTCCATCGTTTTCGTCTCGATCAATAAGAGGGGGAGAGTATAAAAGACGGCCTCGCAAGAGGCCGTTTGGTTGCAGGTCATTTTTGCCGCGCAATGAAACCCGGTACGCCAGTCTCCACGACCGAGTTGAAGCGAATCCGCGTCGTAATCTCTTCCTTGATCTCGCGCATGGCCCGTTGCGGCAGCGTCGCGATATCAAAGTTTTCCTGAATACGTCCCGGCGTCGCTGACGTCGTCAAAAACGCCGTGCCACGTTGCACTGCCCAGGCCAATGCCACTTGCGCCGGGGTTTTCTGCACATGCCGGGCGATCCCGCTGAGCACCGCATCTTCCAGCACGTTCGGTTGCATGCCATGCCCCAACGGTGCGAACGCCAGAACGATGATGCCGTGCTGTTTGCAGAAATCGAGCATTTCCCATTCCGGCAGGTACGGGTGCGATTCGATTTGCACCACGGCGGGTTTGATTCGCGCATCGGCAACGATGGCCTTCAGCGCATCAAGGGTGATGTCCGAGAGGCCAATGGACCGGCAACGGCCTTCATCCACCAGGCTTTCGAGTGCGCGCCAAGTATCGATCAGCTTGGTCTCGCCATCGTAGATGACGTGGCCGAACGGGTCGCGCGGGTCTTGGTCGTCTCCCGCTTTGAACGCGAACGGCGTGTGGATCAGGTAGCAGTCGATGTAATCGGTCTGCAACCGCTGGCAGCTTGCTTCGAATGCCGGTTTGACCCGCTCGGGGCGGTGGTTGGTGTTCCACAGTTTGGTGGTGATGAACACGTCTTCGCGGCGAATGTTGCCGGCCGCGAAAACCTGTTGGAACGCCACGCCGATCTGCTCTTCGTTGCGATAGCGTTCGGCACAGTCGAAGTGGCGAAAGCCGACTTCCAGTGCGCATTTCACTGCCTCAGTGGTGGTGCTCAAATCGCGGAACAGTGTGCCGAACCCCACGGCGGGCATCGAGCCTGCGCCATTGTTCAGCGGCCAGCGGGTGTCGCGAAGTTCATCGTGAAAGGCTTCATAGGTCATGATTTTTCTCCAGGTTCGATCATTACAGCGGTTGTTGATCCGGGTGTTTGCGCGTGGCGAGTTTTTGCTCCAGGACACCGACGGCATTGCCGCCGAGCGCGATGAACAACTGCACCGTGTCGAGATAGCGCGTGGTCTTCACGCGGATTTGTCCAAGCAGCGCCTGCTCGTAGGCGCGTTCAGCTTCGAGCACTTGCAGAACACTGTTTTCACCTTGGGCATAAGCCTGTTGGTTCAAGCGGAAGCTGCTGTCGGCGGCGCGCAAGGCATCGTCCTGCGCGAGGTTTTGTTCGGTGCCGTGATTGATCGCTTGCAGGCTGTCGGCGATCTGGCCAAACGACGCGATGACGGTTTGCTGATAGCGGGCGAGCGACGCGTTGTAGCCTTCAACCGCCGCCTGACGTTCGGCTTTGAGGGTGCCGCCATTGAAGATCGGCGCGCTCAGCCCGGCGGCGAATCCCCACAGTGCTGCGCCGCCATTGCCGGCGGCGGCTTGCACCAGTGAGGCGGAAAGTTCGACACGCGGATAGAGATTGGCGGTCGCCACGCCGACTGCCGCGCTGGCCATGTGCAGTTCGGATTCCGCTTGCAAGATGTCCGGGCGGCTGCGGGCCATTTCCGAGGGCAGGCTCACCGGAATGCTCGACGGCAGGGCGAAGTCGTCCAGGCTGAAGTCTGGCGTGACCCAGTCTGCCGGGCCTTTGCCGGCGAGGATCGACAGCGCATGCCGCGCCGCATCGCGTTGCTGGGCGAGCGGCGGCAACAGGGTGCGATCCTGTGCAAGGCGCGTTTCGGCCAGTGCGACGTCGATGCGGGTGGTGGTGCCGCTCTGCTGCGCGCGCTGAACCAGATCGAGATTTTTCGCATCGTTGCGCAACAGTGTCTGCACGGCCTCGATCTGTGCGTTGGCAGAGGCGAGCAGCAATGCCTGGCGCGCAACGTCACCGGTCAGCGTGAGGTACGCCGCTTCGTAGCGATGTTTCTGCAAATCGGTCAGCGCTTGCTGGCCTTCAACTATGCGTTGGTTGCCGCCGAACGCATCCAGATCGAACGCCACCCGTGGCCCGATCGCGTAAACATTCGCGATGCTCGGTTCCGGTTGGTTGTGGCTGCGTTGTCGTCCGGCCGTCGCGCCGAAATCCACTTGCGGATACAGCGCACCTTCTGCCGCCGAAACAGATGCCGCAGCACTGCGAATCGTCGCATCGGCCGCCACCAGTTCGAGGTTGCCGTCGATGGCGCGGCGCATCACCTGATCAAGTTTCGGTGAGCGCAGGGCTGTCCACCAGTTACCGTTAATGCGTTGGCCCATGGCGAAGCGCTGATCGGCAGATTGTCGTTCGGCCTGTTGATCGTAATGCTGCGACGAACTCGCGGCGGGGCGCTGGAACTCGGGGCCGACACTGCAGGCGCTGAGCATGACCACCATCGCCAGCGCACTGAGCGTGCTCGGGATTGCACAGCGGGTGAAGCACATAGAGGTGTTCATTTTCCAGACTCCACAGGTTTGCGCAGAAACAACACCAGCGGGCTCACCACGAGCATCGCCATCATCAGGATCTTGAATTGGCCCATCACCGCAATGAACGCCGCTTGATGGGTCACCAGGTGATTGAGGTTTTCAAGCGACGGCATCGAGGTCGGCAGCGGCACTCGGTAAGGCGTCAGTTGGCTGGCCAGCGCCACGTGCATCGCCTGGGTGTTGTTGAAGAAGTAGATCTGGACCACGGCTACGCCGAGGGTGCTGCCATAGACGCGCATCAGGTTGAAGATCCCGGTGGCTTCCGTACGCAGTTTTGCCTCGAGGGTGCTGAACGCCGCTTTGCTCAGCGCCGGCATCAAGATGCCGAGGCCGACCCCCTGGATCAACCCGGTCACCGCCACGGGCGTCCAGTCCATCAACGGCGAGTAGCCGAGCATCAGCCAATTGGCGTACACCACCAGCGCGATGCCGGCGGCGATGAAGGCGCGGTTGTCTATCCACGCCGGTGCACGGCCCATCAGCAGGAACGCGCCGACCAGTCCGATGCCGCGCGGGATGGTCAGGAAACCAGTGGTGTCCGGCGGGTAACCGAGGATTTCGTCGAGCATCGGCGAGGTCAGCGCCATGGTCGACAACAGCACGAAACCGAGGGCGAAGAACATCACCGTCGACAGCACGAAATTACGGTCGGCGAGTAAGCCCTTGCTGAGGAAATGCACCTTGGCGGTCCACCGATGCACGATGAACAGGTACAGCCCGAGGGCGCACGCCACGGCTTCGATCCAGATTTCCGGCGAGTCGAACCAGTCCAGACGTTCGCCACGGTCGAGGAGCATTTGCAGCGCAATCATGCCGAGGGTGAAAGTGCCGAGGCCGAAGAAGTCGAACGGCGGACGCTGTGCGGCTTTCTTCTCGGTGAGCAGTAGCGTCGCCACCAGGAAGATGTAGGCAGTCAGCGGCAGGCTGACGTAGAACATCGGTCGCCAGTCGAAGTGTTCGCAGATCCAGCCACCGATGCCGGGCCCGCTGACGATGCCGAACAGTACCAGCGCTGTCCATTTCGGCGCGAACGCCGGTCGCCGCTCAGCAGGCAGGGTTTCATGGGCAATGGCCATCGACAGCGGCGCAATCACGCCACTCGCCAGGCCTTGCATAATGCGTGCGCCGATGAACGCCAGCGGCGTGTCAGCCAGGGTGCAGAGCCACAGGCCGAGGGCGAACGCCACGAGCGCCAGCTGATAAACCCGCTTCAAACCGAAGCGTGCGGCGAGCCACTGCGCCATCGGCAAGGTGATTGCGCTGGCGGCCAGATAGGACGTGAAAATCCACCCGGCCTGGTCGTCGGTCATCGACAGGCTGCCTTGAATCGAGCGCAAGGCCGCATTCGGCAACGGCAGATTGACCGATTGCAGGTAGGTCGCCAGCAGCGCGACAAATCTCAACGAACGCATCTCGGCGGTTGTGGTTTGGGCGTTCATCACGAGCGACCTGCGGACAACAACGACTTGAGCGGATACCACCATGGCGTGCGGTGCCCGGTATCGACTTCGACCGTCGCGCTCGTGCCGGAAAACAGCGGCAGGGCCGGGTCGGCATCGTCGAGTTCGAGGCGCACCGGGACCCGCTGCACGACCTTCACCCAATTCCCCGTCGCGTTCTCTGGCGGCAACAGGGCGAAGTCAGCACCGGCGCCAGGGCTGATGCTGGTTACGTGGGCTTTGAACCGGCGATCCGGGTAGGTATCGAGGGTGATCGTCGCCGTTTGGCCGGGGCGCATGTGGGTGAGTTGGGTTTCACGGAAGTTGGCCTCGACCCAGATCTCGTGATCGGCAATCAACGCGAACGCCGCGCCACCGTTGTTGAGGTAGTTGCCGACTTGCAGATCGTCGACCTTGGCGACGATGCCGTCGGCAGGTGCAGTGACTGTGGCGTAAGAAAGATAAAGCTGCGCCTGGTCGAGCTGGGCCTTGGCTTCGCGCACGGTCGGGTGACGGTCGATGGCGATGTCCGGATCGCCATTGAGGGCGACGACGGTGCTGGCGATCTGTTGCTCGATGGCGGCAATCCGTTGGCGCGAGATTTTCACATCGGTTTCGGCACGCTCGTAGTTGGCGCGGGAGACGAACTCGGTGGCGATCAGGGCTTTTTTGCGGGCGAACTCTTTCTGATCGTAATCCGCCGACGCCCTGGCCGATTGCAACTCGGCCTGTTGCTGGCGATAACTGGCCTTGAGGCCGTCGATGCGCAAGCGAGCGTTGCCCAGTTGCGCTTCGGCGCGCTCAACGGCGATCTGCAGCGGCTGGGGATCGAGACGAAACAACACCTGCCCCTTGTGCACACGCTGGTTGTCGTCAACGGCGATCTCGATCACTTGCCCGGAAACCCGCGCATTGACCGACGCTTTGGCGACGCGGGCGTAGGCGTTATCGGTGGCTACGAATGGCTCGTTCGCCACGTACTTGCTGTAACTGATGACGGCGAACAGAGCGGGTACGCCAGCCATCAACAGCGGACGCAGCGTTTGTTTGAGTGGTTTTTTCGCCGCGATGGGCTGTGCACTGGCCTGTTCTGCGGTGAGATCAAAGGGCTTGGTCATGATCTGTTGTTCCCAATGTGCTGGACCCTGATTCGGGAAATCGGGCCAACCCGGGCAAATGCCTGCGGCCGCGACGTGATTAATTGCTGCGAGAAATCAAATCCGTGCGCGGTGGGGGAGGATCGCTCCGTACCGCTGTTTCGTCGTAATCCCAGCCGATTCCAGCTGCGTTACAACAAAGCTACTGATCAAGGAATTTCTGGTTCCTTAATTTTGTGCGATGGTGTAAGAATATGAGCGACGCTTACTCCATGCAAGGAATTTGTACGACATGGCACAAAATAAATCGACAGAAGCAAAAGGCCGTGGCCGTCCTCGCGCCTATGACCCGCAAACAGCGCTACAGCAGGCGCTCGGAGTGTTCTGGAACACCGGGTATTCCGGCGCATCGCTCGACAGCATTGCCACGGCGGCAGGGATGAATCGGCCCAGCCTGTACGCCGCGTTCGGTGACAAGCACGCGCTGTACATCAAAGCACTCGATCAATATTGGGAAACCGCGCACGCTGCCATGCAGGCGGCGCTGGCCGATGGCAGCCTGACGTTGAAGCAGGCACTCAGCGGTTTTTATGAAGGGCAACTGACGATTTATTTCTCGGGCGACGGACAGCCTCGGGGCTGTTTTGCCATCGGCACGGCGACCACCGAGGCCGTAGAGGATCCGGAAATTCGTGAGGTACTTTCCCGGCGACTGAGCCAACTCGACGCCGACCTGGAGGCGCGTCTGCGCAGGGCTGTTGATTCCGGTGAGTTGCCAACTGATGTCGACGCCGGAGCGTTGGCGGTGCTTGCGTCATCGCTGCTGCACAGCATTTCGATTCGCGCACGGGCTGGCAAAACCCGCGATGAACTCACTGCGCAGGTGTGCAAAGCCGTTGCCTTCATCTGTGGTTGAAGATGTGAGGCAAAGGCGCGGCGAATCTGATCAAGGATTTGAACGAGTGATCGATGCTTGCGCTTCGACCCGAGCCGAAATCCACTCACGGCTGTAAGCCAGCACGCTTTCGGCGATGGCTGTCGGAAAATGGATGAAACCGTGTGGGGAAGAGGGCAACAGGTACACCTCCACGGGCGCTGATTTCATCCAGCGCTCGGCGATATCGAGGGTGTCGTCGCGCAGCGGATCCAGTTCACCGGCAAACATCAGGGCCGGGGGAAAGCCGCTGAAGTCGCCGTACAGAGGGGACAGCGGCGGTTGCCGGCGCTGCTCGTCATTCAACTCTGGCGTGAGTTTGCGCAGTGCTTCAACCATGCCGGGTCCGTCGAGTAATAGGGTTTCTGGCGGTGCTTCGCGCACGCTCGGCGTTCCGCTCATGTCGTAGACGCCGTAATACAGCAGCGCACCGTTCACCCGTTGCAGTAAGCCGGGTGAGTTTTTCAGCGCCAAAAGCGTCGCCGCCGCCAGATGAGCGCCGGCCGACTCACCAACGACGATCACTGGCAGACCGGCAAACTCGTTCTCGCTGAGCAGCCAGCGAGCGGCTGCCACGCAGTCATCCATCACCCCCTCGATGGGCGTCGATACCGCCAGACGATAATCCACCGAGACAACCGTCACGTTGCATGTATTGACGATGGCGATGTTGAAGTTGTCATTCATCTGCGCATTGCCGATCACCCAGCCGCCGCCATGGAAATCCAGCACCACGCCTTCGGTTCGACCCTTGGGGCGAATGATCCGCACGGCCACTGGCACGCCACCGCTATCAATCCTCTTTCGCTCAGCCTTGAGGCCATGCTTGCGCAACTTGTCCGCGCCAACCAGCTGACTGGCACGGAGCAACATTTGAATCATGCGTGGCACCACGCGATTGCGGATTTTAAAGCGCGGCATCCATCCGAGCTTCTTGTTGAAATCGCGCACTTGCGCTAATTCGCGCTCGCCTTCGGGCCACGGTGCTTTTCGCGGGGAGTGGGGCATCAGCGATTCTTGACCAGGATGGAAAAATTCAATGCCGCAGCAACACACAGCCACGCCAGATACGGGAACAAAATCAAACCGGTGATCAAATCAAGCTGCAAGGCCATCACCACCATCGCCGCCACCACCAACCAAAGCAGCGTCAGGATTACCATACCGGCAATGATGTGATGCGCACCGAAGAACACCGGTGTCCACAGAGTATTCAGTGCGATCTGCGCGGCCCATAAAGCCAGCACCGTCTGGCTCCCGGGGATCAGGCTCAAACGATAGCCAGCCCAGGCCAGCAACAGATAGATCACCGTCCAGGCCACGGGAAACGCCCAGTTGGGTGGGGTGAAGCCGGGTTTGGCCAGTGATTCGTACCATTGGCCCGGCTTGAAAATGATGCCGGTGCTTGCCGCAGCCGCGCAGGCCAGAAGGAAAATGAAGAAGGTCATTGCCAGTCCTTAGCTGTGGTCAGCTTAACGGGGGTGTAAACAAAGGACGCCCCGTGGCGCGAAAAGTTTGGATTGTGCGATGACATTTATTGGCGCATGTCCGGTTCGGAATGATGTTGAACCAAGAGCTGACGGGTTAGTCAGGATAGTCAGTACCCCTTCCTTCCAGCGCGGATGACATCATGCACACCTATATTTTGGAATACCTGTTCAACGGCGAGCCTCGCAATTACTCGCTCGAACTCAAACAGCCACAACTCGCCGTCCACCAGGCCGCGATGCATCTTCTGGAGCTGCACTGTGGTGATGCGGAAAACAGTCTGCTCATGCCCACGGCAGATTCGACGGCGCAAGAGATCCTGGCGAAGGCCGAGCAGGTAGGCATCACGCAGATTCAGGTAGAAGACTAAAGCCAGCCCCTGTGGGAGAGGGCTTGCTCGCGAAGGCGTCGGTTCAAGCACCATCACTGCAAACTGACACGCCGCCTTCGCAAGCAATTCCACTCTTTTAAGACGTACCCGCATCGACATGGCCGAAACGCGCCTGCCACGGCCCAATCGCGCTGCCATTTCGATTCAGAGTCAATCTGTCATATTCGGTATCACTTCATTGCAGATAGTAGCCAGCCCAACGCTTATTCCATGAGGCTGCACTGTGTTCCAACGTCTTCTGTGTTCGCTGTCCGTTCTGAGTCTGTCCATCGCCGCTGCCCACGCCGCCGAGTCTGTTCCTCTCGATACGCCGCGCCTGAAAAGCATCGACAACTTCCGTGATATCGCCGGCCTCACCACGGCGTACGCCACGGCCCATGACGGCACGATGCGCAGTGGCGTGTTCTACCGTTCGAATGCACTGACACCGTCGGCGGCGGATCTGGCGACACTCAACAGCCTTGGCATCAAAGCCGTTTACGATTTGCGCACTCCCAGTGAAATCGCCGGCACACCGGACACGATGCTCAGTGGTGCGACCTACGAAAACATCGACATCATCGGCAGTACCACCTCCGGATCGAATATCACCAACATCTCATTCAAAAGCGCCGCCGACGCGATCGCCATGATGGAGCAGACCAACCGCGCGTTCGTCAGCGACGCGGGGATGCGCGGTCAATTCGGCAAACTGTTCAATGAACTGGCCAGTGTCGACGGCGCTCAACTGTTCCACTGCACGGCCGGCAAGGACCGCACTGGCTGGACCGCTGCGGTATTGCAGAGCATCGCCGGGGTCGACAACGCGACGATCATGGCCAACTACCTGGCGACCAACGACTACACGGCCGCCCGCGTCGCCGCGACCCTCAAGGCCCTGCCGCCAAGCATGGCCGCCATCTACGCGCCGCTGCTCGGTGTGGAAGCCAGCTATTTGCAGGCCGGTCTCGATGAAGTCACCGCGCAATACGGCAGCATGGACAACTACCTCAAGCAAGGTCTGGGGCTATCGCAGGAAACGATCTATGTCCTGCGCGGCAAATTGGTTGAGTACAACAGCCTGCCCGGGCAGGCGGGCCTGATCGGTAATGCGGCCGCAGGTGCCGAATTGTTGCGGCAGTTGCAGAACAGCAACCTGTCCGGCACCTACAGTGCCTACAACTATTATCTGCAGTCGGCCATCGACGCTGGCACTCTAGGCGGTGTCGAGTCCACGGTCGGCGGCCAGGTTCACGCCGATGCGGCCAGTTACCTGCTGCGCCAGAACGCGCTGATCGAACAGGCTGCCGCCCCGTTCGCCAGCGGCACCGATTTGAAAGTCGGCCAATATCGTTTGTGGACGACCGCGCTCGCCGGCTATTTGGGCACCGATGGTTCTGCACATGCGGATAGCAGCAATGAGCACAGCCAAGGCCTGATGGTCGGCATTACCCAGCGCTTCACCGAACAACTCAGCGCCCGCGGTGGCTTCGGTTATAGCAACGGTTCGGTAGGAGGGGCGGGTGGCGAAGTGGATACAGATTTCACCTTCTTCAACCTCGGCGCCCGTTACGGCTTCGCCAGTCTGGAGCGCGGCTTCTATATAGATGCCAACGCCAGCGCCGGTTATATCGACTACGACAGCAAGCGCGACCTCGGCGGTGGCCTCGGCTCAGCCAAGGGCGACACCCACGGCAATCTCGCAGGAGCGACATTGGCACTGGGCTACCGCGTACCGGTGAATGGGATAACGCTGGAGCCGAGCTTCGGGGTGCGCGTCAGCCATCTCGATCTTGCCGGCTTCAAGGAGAAGGGCAGCGAGCTTTCTCTGGATGTCGATGACAACACGCAAACCCGGCGCAGCGCGGTGGCCAATCTCGACGTGTCCTTCGCGCCGATGGCCGTGGGCAATTGGCAACTGGTGCCGGGCGCGCGCGTGGGTTACGAACATGTGCTCGGCGATCATCAGGTCGACAGCGAAGGTCATCTGTTGGGACTGGATATCGAACAACGCGCTGCTTTCGACAACCGCGATCAGTTCAGTGGCGGTGTCAACCTCATGGCCAGCCTTGGCCCAGTCAGCGTGGGCGCGGAAGTGGGGGCCAGCGGTGGTGGCGACAGTCACGGATTCGCCGGTAGCCTCAAGGCCAGTTATTCGTTCTAAACGTCATGGACTCCGGCCGCCCTGGTTTGGCGGCCG